>JAFTAG010000149.1 GCA_017458655.1 Ruminiclostridium sp.
CATTCGCACCGCCCTAAAGCCGTCATATTGCACAAATTTTCCTTGACATACGACAGTATGCCTGCGAAAAATTTGTACAATCTGCCGACTTTATGTCGGCACGCCTGAACGACAATAGGTTTTTAGAGGAGCCCTATAGTTCTGACTGCGAAGCCAATATAAGTTTTTTGGAAAGCGAGGGGGTTCGGGGGAGGGGAAACCTTTTGTCCACAAAAGGTTTCTCTTCCCCCGGCGGCTGCATTGCAGCCGCTTCTCTCGAGCGGCTGCGGCTCTCTCGACCTCTCGCGCTTCAGCGGCTTTTGTGCTTCTTTGCGGCTCTTGATATCACGAAATAGATGATAATGGCAGTCCAGACTACGCCGAGGGTGATCAGCAGGGCGGCGGAGCCTGCGGGGAGCTCGCCGAGCTCGGCCTTACCGGAAGCGGCGATACCGTCGAGACGGTAGAGCGACTCGGTCTCGGAGAACAGCTTGTCGAAATACGCGTCGTCGATATTTTCCTTGCGGCGTGTGGATTTTGCCGTACTCTCGATAAGCTGGGAAGCCGCGCTGCGCAGGGACGCCGAGCCGTTGAATACGGGCGCGGTGAACGTATTTTCGATATTGTCGAGCAGCATTTTGGTCGCGTCTATCTTCACCGAATAGTAAAGGTCGTTGTCCTCGCCGCTTCGTGACAGGTAATCACGGTATTCATCGGAATTGCGGGCGGCGGACGTTACGGGGATATATCCTTCGGTGCCGGAATACGCTATCTGCACACCGTTTGTGAGCAGGAACTGCATAAACAGCCACGACGCGAGAACTATCTGCGGGTCGCGCTTGATGAAAATGCAGACGGACGGCCCCTGCGAGATCATCTGCGGGTGAGCGGTGTCGTACTGCGGGATAGGCCTTACCACGGTCTCGAAATCCACTATCGTGTCCTCGCTTATGTCGTGGTGATTGGCTTTCGTGCCCATCCACGTTGCGCCCGCGGTGGAGTCTATCGCGAAAATGCACTGACCTGCGTTGAGGAAATTCCCGGGGTAGCCCGAGATCTTGAACGTCGAGAAAGCCCCGCTCTTAACGTGCCCGGCTATCTCCGTGAGCAGCTTCTTTGTCGTGTCGCTGAATACCGTGATATTCCCCGCGTCATCGCAATACTCCGCGTCAAGCTGCTTTAGCATCGTTATCATCATATTGTCCGAGGATTTGTAGATGAACGGTATCATCACATTCTGACCGTTCACCTTGTATGTGCCGTCGTCGTTCTTCGCCGTGGCAGCCTCGGAGACCTCCCACACAAAATCCCACGTTAGCGTGTCGGGTATCGTGTAGCCGAGCGATTCCACCATATCCTTGTTGATGTAGCACGCCTCGGACGAGCGCATGAACGGCAGAGCCATATAATGTCCGCCGAGCCTGCATTCCTCGATATACTCGGGGATAAGCTCATCGAATGCGGGGGAGGCGAACTTCACCTCGCTCCCGCCGAGCCCGTAGCGTTCATCGCTCATAAGCTCATCCAGCCGCACCACCGTGTCCGCGCCGGTCATATAGGTCGCGATGTGGTCGGGGTAGGTAATGCAGACATTCGGTGTCGTCTCGGTGGGAATATTCGTGATCACATCGTTGTAGATCTTGCTGTAGTCGGTATAAAGCCGCATATCTACGGTGATGTTCGGGTACAGCGCCTCGAAATCCTCGATAGCCTGCTTGTATATCGCGGTCTGCGTCTTGTTGGTGTCGTTCTTCGCCCAGAACGTTATCTCGAGCTTTCTGCCGTCGTCGAGCTTTTCGGGTATCACGAACTCCGTGCTCTTATGCGAGCCGTGACAGCCGGTGAGCGGCGTGACCGCAAGTAACGCCGCCAACGCAGCGGCAGTAAATTTCTTAATCTTTTTCATCTTCAAGTCCCTTTTTACTCTCTTTCCGCCAACTGCGGAGAAAGTCGATCAACCCTTTGTGCCGCCTCTGGAGACGCCCTCCATTATCTTGTTGCGGAAGATAAGAAACAGCACTATGAGCGGTACGGAGATAACGACCACTGCGGCCATCATAGCGGGTATGTTCTCGCGGCCGAAGCCGTTCTCGCGTATCTCCTCGATACCGTTCGACACGAGGTAGTATGCCTTGTCGTCGGTGATAAGACGCGGCCAGACGTAGGAGTTCCAGCACTCTATGACCTTCAGTATCATTATCGTGATTATCGTCGGGCGGCAGATCGGTATCATCACCTTGAGCAGGTACTTCATATCCGATGTCCCATCTACCTTTGCCGCTTTGTACAGGTCGTCCGGTATCTGCTCGAAATTCTCTTTCAGCAGATAGATGTAGAACACGGAAGTCACCGACGGTAAGATAAGACCGGAGAATGTATTGCGCAGTCCCATATCGGTTATCGTCTGGAAATTCGTGATAATGACCAGCTCGTTCGGTATCATCATCAGCGCGAGGAACAGCGTGAACACAACGTTCTTCCCGCGGAAGGAAAGCCGTGAGAAAGCGAATGCGGCGGGCACAATGACGATCATCATAACGGCGGTCGTAATGACCGTGAAGATCAGCGTGTTGAGAAAATACAGTGCGAGCGGCACCGCCGTGAACGCCTCGGCGTAGTTGTCGAGCGTGGGGCTCGCGGTAAAGAACTGCGGGATATATTCCGTGGCATATTCGCCGTAGCCCTTCACCGATGTGAGCAGCATCCAGTAAAACGGGAATATGACGATTATCGCCCACACCGAAAGCAGTATATACACCACGACCGTCATAACGTGTATGTTCTTTTTTCTTTTCTTTTTCGGTAATTCGATGTTATCCATTTCAGTTTCTCCGGGAAATGATGCTTAGTAATGCACTTTCTTCTTGCTGATAAGCAGATTGAGCACCGTTATCGTGAGCACGATAACGAACAGTATTATAGCTGCCGCGGCGGCGTAAGACGGATATCCTCCGCTGTCGCCGTAGAGCATATCGTAGATATAGCCGACAAGTGTATTCATACCCGCGGCGTTGAGGTCGGTGCCGAACAGCGCCACCGAGTCGGAATACGCCTTGAACGCTCCGATGAAACCCGTTATTACGAGATAGAATATCATCGGCGAGATCATCGGGAGCGTAATGCGGAAGAATATCCGTGCCTTCGATGTTCCGTCTATCCTTGCGGCTTTGTAGTACGTTTCATTCACCGAGGCGAGCGCACTTGTCAGTATCAGTATCTTGAACGGCAGGACTATCCATATCGTGTAGAAGCACAGCACGAACATCTTTGCCCAGTAGGGGCCGTCGATGAAGTCCACCGAGCTGCCGCCGAACAGGTTTATCAGCACATTCACAAGGCCATCGGAATACGCCGTTTTCTTGAACAGTATCATAAACACGAGACCGACCGCGAGCGTGTTGGTGACATACGGCAGAAAATACACGGTCTGGTAGAGGCTGCGCACCTTCTTTATCGAGCTGAGCCCCAGCGATATCACCAGCGCGAGTATCGTCGAGAGCGGCACGGTTATGATGACCAGCAGGAACGTGTTTTGCAGCGCCTGCAAAAAGTACGGGTCGTGCAGCACATATTCGTAGTTGTAGATGCCTATGCCGAAGGACGTCTGCGACGCGGAATTGTAGCCCTCCTCGAACGAATAGATGAACACGTCTATCAGCGGGTAGAGCATGAACGCGCCGAGGAACAGCAGCGCCGGCAGCAGATACAGCCAGCTTTTGAGGTTATTCTTCTTCATTTGTCACGCCCTCTTCTTCAATATCCGTTTCTGTATCTTCCTCATCGTCCGTTCCATCTTCCTCGGGGGGCTCCTTCGGCAGTCTGAAAGTGTCAGTGTCGAAATATATGCGTTCTTCGGTCTCGCAGTCGAATATGAACAGCTTATTGGGTTTGACGTTGAAGCGCACTTCCTTGCCGGTAAGGTCGGGGAGCCTGTCGGAGCTCACTATCGAGCGTATGTTGGATTCCCCGAGAAAAGCGCTGTGCCGCGAGATGATGCTCGTGTCGCGTCCCATTACCTCGACGCCGACCAGCTCGCATTTAAGCTTGCCTCTTTCTCTCGGAACAAATCCCTCGGGGCGTATCGCGGCATACACTTTTCTGTTTTCAACGTGCTTTATCGGCATTATCGGGTCTTCGCCGACGCACACCTGTCCGTGCATTATGCTGCCGGAGAATACGTTGATAGCGGGCGTCCCGAGAAATTTCGCGGTGAACAGGTTCTTCGGGTCGTCGTACATCGCCTGAGGCTTGTCTATCTGCTGAATGACGCCGTCCTTCATCACGACTATCATATCGGAAATGCTCATGGCTTCCTCTTGATCGTGCGTTACGAAAACGGTGGTTATGCCCGTTTCACGCTGTATGCGGCGTATCTCCTCGCGCGTCTGCAATCGCAGCCTCGCGTCGAGGTTGGAGAGCGGCTCGTCGAGCAGCAGCACTCGCGGCATTTTCACGAGCGCCCTCGCTATCGCCACTCTCTGCTGCTGTCCGCCCGAAAGCTCGCTTGGCTTCCTGTCGAGCAGGGCTTCTATCTGCACGAGCTTTGCCGCTTCGAGAGCCTTTTCCTCCATTTGCTTTTTGTCGAGCTTCTTGTCGCCCTTGAAATTTTCGAGCGGGAACATTATATTTTTCCTGACCGTAAGGTGCGGATAAAGCGCGTAATTCTGGAACACCAGCCCGACTCCGCGCTTTTCCGGCGGCAGGTCGGTAACGTCCTCGTCGTCGAAGAATATCTTTCCCGAGGTGGGAGTTTCCAGTCCCGAGATAAGGTTGAGACAGGTGCTCTTGCCGCAGCCGGACGGCCCCAACAGGCCGATAAGCTTTCCGTCGGGTATCTCGAAATCGAAATCGTTCACCGCGATGACATCATCGCCCTTTTTGCTGCGGTTCGGGAATTTTTTTGTCAGATTTTTAAGAACAATTTTCATAAGCTGCTGTCTCCGTTGTTTGTTTCATTCCTTACGAAATAGTGCCGAGCGAGCGAGCGTGAGAGCCCGTCGAGCCCGGGGTACATTATCCTCTCGCTGATGTTGAACTGGTCGAGCATATCTCTCACAGCCCAGCGTAACTCCTTCTTTATTATGTATCTTATCGTGTGGTCGGTGTGCTTGTCGAGGAAGTCCTCGATGTCCTCGATACCGGCGGGGATTATCGAGAAGAACGAGTATTGGTTGATGATACGCTGATCGACGGACGGCGGCTCGATATTGACAAATGCCTCCGACCCCATATCGATGTCGTACTGCTCGATGCTGTCAACGATAGAGGTGAGCGTATCCACCGAGAAAACGAACGTCCGCTCCCGTTTGAGCGCTTCTCTGTAGCGCCGCGGGAGGTTCTTGTTCGCGCCCTTCATATCGAACCGCCAGACCACGCAGTCGCGCTTTTCGAGCTTGTCGAAATTGTTCTCGGTGCAGGCGAAATGCAGCGCGATGAGCGGCGAGTACGTCCAGTCCATGAGCCTTGTGGGCAGCCCGTGATGCTGCCCTATCATCATCTGCTTCCAGATGGACGAGCTCAGCGACGGGTCGGCGATACACGCGTATTTGTTGAAATTTTTCAGCACGCACGGTTCAAGCTCCTTGTGCAGGTGCTTGCAGTTGAGGCGTAAGCTTGTGGTGAGCTTATAGTTGACGTCCGGCATTCCGCGGTAGAAATACGGGCTGCGCACGCGTCTGATATCGGGGTCGAACTTTTGTTCGGATATCAGCTTCATTATGCCGTCAATGCTGTCTATGACAACTGTTTCTATCATTCTTATCACTCCGTCGGATAATTCTTGTTTTGGAGGTGCCCTTCATTTTCCCCCGCCGGAAGCGGGGGAAAATGAGTTACGGACAATGTATATTATATACTTTTTTGCCGCTTTTGTCAAGGACAAAACGATGTTTTCGGCATATACGGCTCCCGTCAGCCGTTGGCCATATCCCCGGGCAGCAGCTTGATAAGCTTCTCGTTCGGGAGAACGTCCTTCAGCAGGCTTATGGTCTTCGCGATCTCGGCCTCGTTTTCGGGGAGCGAATGCGTGAACACGATGCGTATATCCCCGACATCGGGCTTGGGAGCTCCGAGAGCGGTAAGAGCGTTCGCAATGAGCCCGAGCCTTATTTTCAGCCCCTCGGTGAAGTATCTCTCCTTGATCTTCGTCATCTGCTCAAACCCGATAAGCTTGTATTTCATCGCCACGCCGGAGCTGTTCCCGGAGAAGCTGCTGTCGGACATACACGGCACGCCGCTGAACTTGTGGATATCGCTTTCGATCGAGCGGCGCAGCACATCGACGGAATTCTCGTCGAACTGCCTTGTGAGCCACTTTGCGTCACCCGTGTCGTCGATAGTCATAACGCCGTATTTCTTTATCGCGCCGAAGGTCTCCTGCTGTTCGTCGGCGGTATCTCCGAGCACCTGTCCCTTTATAACGAGCAGGGAATCCACGAACTGCTCCTTATCGTTCACTCTGTCCGATTGGAGCGTGTTATACGCATCTATGAGCGTAGTGACCTGCTCGTAGTCGCCCTGCTTGTCCCAGTTGTTGTAATACTCGGTTATCGGCACTCCGCCGAAAAAGTGTCTGTACGGCTCGCCGACGCTCGTAATTGCGAAAGTCGGTGTCGTGAAAAATTCTGTGACATTCTCACTGTCGCAGAGGTACACTCTGTAGCCGCTTGTGAAGCCGTCCTCGCCGTATATCGGCATATAGTAAACGCCGAATACGGGCTTCTGCTCCACGGTATCATCGTACACGACGAACGCGCTGCGCGGGTCGAGGCTCGCGAGCTTTATCGTGCTGTCAGCGGTCATATATATCATTTCGTAGGACACTCCGAAAATCGAACCGAACCTTGCAAGGTCGATGTCCTGCGTATCGCTGTCACAGCGTCTGAGCACCTCCGTTATTGCGGAGATGTCCTTGCCCTCGCTGCTGACATATTTCACGGGTGTTCCGAGGAAATACCCCGTTGTGCAGTCGGTGATATACTTTGCGTGGTTGCAGACAAGGCGGTTATTGGCGGCGTTCTTGTCCTTCGGGCGGGAAAGTATATCGTGCTCGCCGATGTAATATCTGTACAGCGAATCGAGCCTGTCATTCCCGAGCGAATGCTTTAAAATGAACCTGACCGCCAGTTTTGGCGTTATTTTTGTGTTTTCCGGGATCGTAAACATATTTTTTCCTCCAATATATCATTTTTTCCTGCCGTTGGCGGGAACTTTTATATCTTCCCCGCCTGACGGCGGGGAAGATATCGCTTTTCTTTGATCTTCATATCCCGAGCTGCCTGCGGTCGAGCATTCCCACCGTGCGGCGGGAGAAGCGTTCTTCGAGGGCGTATCTTACGGCGTCGATAGTGTGGTTGTCGCGGTCGGGGTAGCCGCTGCGAAATCCCCCGCAGCCGTCCGGTGTGAAACGGTAGCCGGTGAATTCGCGGGCGGTGTTCGGGCATCTTACCGGGTCGATGATGATGCGCTCCAGCCCGGTAAGCTTGCGTATGCCGTACTCGACAGAGCCCTGTCCCTTTTTGGCGGCGCGTACGGAAAATCCACGGGCGCGAAGCTCGTCGTTGGAACGCGGCTCGGCGCTGTCTGCGGTGGTGACTCCCTTTGCGGCGGTCATTCCCCGCAGCTTCGCGGCGATAACGTCGAACGATGCGCCGCGCTCGTAAAATTCCTCGAAGATGTAAAGCTTCCCCTTTTCAAGCGCCATACCGACATAAACAAAAGGATCCGCCCCGTAACCCCAGTCAATGCCGCGGTATATACGGTCGAATCCTTTAATCGTTTCATCATTTATGGCTTGCAGCAGCACATTGGTGAATATCTCGGCATCGGTGCCGGTGATATCACCGAGATACTCGTTCGCGTAGCGCTTCGGGTCGGTTTTGCGGAGATATTCCGCCTCCGCGAGAAAGGCCTTTCCGAGCCACTTCACGGGAACACCGCGGTAGTCGCTCTTATGAGTTATCCTGTCATTGCGGGGCTTTGCGAACTCGGTGTTTACCCACGCGGAGGCCGAGCGCGGCGGATTATAGGTGTAGAAGCAGGCGAAATCCCCATTTCCGCGCATGAGAGACTGATTTATCATATCAATTTCCTCAATGCCCGAAAATTCGTCCGCTTCCTCGTACCAGATAAACCGTATATACCCCTCGGACACCTTTACCGATTTGAATTTTCTCGGGTCGTCCGCGCCCTTGAAAATTATCTTCTGTCCGGTCGGGCGGTAGATAAGCTCCGGTATGCTCACATGACTGTCCCATAGGTCAGAGGCACCGAGCTTTTCTATCGCCCACAGGCATTGCTCGTAAACGCTTTCGCGCAGGTTTTTCCCGATCTTTCGTATGACGACGGCGTTGGCGTTCGTGTCGCCCATGATACCGCGAACGATCTCGAGGCTGACGAAGGACGATTTGCAGCTGCCGCGGCCTCCGCACAGCACATAATGGGTGTGGCCGCTCTTTATCACATCACGGTGGATATCACGGAACGGCGGTGCGATCAGGTCAAGGAAGTTTATCAGGTTGTTTTCCGTCGTAGATCACCACCCGTGTCGGCTCGTCGAGGGGCTTGCCCTCGAGCCCGAGGTATCTTCCGAGCTTGAACGACGCGGCGAGTCGCTCCTTCTCGGTGACTTCATCGCTTCGCATGACGTTGGTGAGATATTCGAGTATCTCGCTTTTGTCGGCGACTTTTTTTCTTTTTGCATTTGGCAAATCTTTCGCTCCTTTCGCTGTTTTAAGACCAATAACAAAACCCCCGCCGGTGTGATGCGAGGGCTCCTGCATATTGATCTACGGTAGCATTATAGCATAAAGATCTGCGACATACAATGACATTTTAAAAAAATTCCCCCCGTCGGCGGGGAATATTTTTATGACCCGACCAATGTTCTGAAATGCTCTCCGCGTTCTTCGAAGTTCTTGTAGAAGCCGTAGCTTGCGGCGGCGGGGGAGAGGAGGCAGAGCACCTTTGTTACTTTCTTTGCGTGCGCAACGGCATCGGCGAGGTCGGCGGCTTTGTAGATACTGCGTTTTGTGTGGTCGAGGCGCGGTTCTATTTTGTGGCCGCTGTCGGGGAGCAGTATCACATTTTCGATATCGGAGGCGTTGAGAAAAACTATAAGCTCGGTGTAGTCGATACCCCTGTCCATTCCCCCGACGATGATCGTATCCACCTTCGGGAACGCCCTTACCGCTGCTATCGCCGTGCTCGGGCAGGTGCTTATGCTGTCGTTGATATATTTTACGCCGTTTATCGTGCCGACTTCTTCGAGGCGGTGTTTCAGCCCGTCGAATGTCGATACCGCGGCGAGAATGCCCTGTTTATCGCAGCCGTACTGCATTGCTGTGTACATAGCAATTCCGATGTTGTAAAGATTATGCCGCCCGAGAAGCTTGGTGCTCACCGTGAACGTTTCACCGAAAATGCTTATCCGGTCGCCGTTCAGGCAGATGTCCGCAGGCTCGGTAAGGCTCGCGGTCACAATATTCGCGGGTATGTTAGCGGGCGCGAGCTCCTTGTTTATTATCAGCGTGTTTCCGGCAGCCTGATACTTGTAGATATTTTCCTTGCAGGTGCGGTAGGCGTTGAAATCTACATAATGGTCAAGATGTTCCTCAAACAAATTGAGATATATCGCGGTGTCGGGTGAGGCCTGCACATATTCGAGCTGGTGGCAGGACATTTCGCACACGATGATCGTCCCGTCGGTGAGCTCGCCGATACAGTCGAGCGGCGGTATGCCGATATTCCCGATAAGCACCGTGTCCTTGCCGCAGTTGTGCAGTATGTGGTACGTTAAGCTCGATGTGGTGGATTTGCCCTTGGTGCCGGTAATGCCGATGACCCTGTTCGGGCAGAAGCGCAGCAGCAGGTCGGTCTGGCTCGTTATCTTCGCTCTCACGCTGTCGGAAATGTCGTTGAACAGCGCGATACCCGGGGCTTTCATTATAATGTCGTAATTGTCGAGCCCGTCGAGGTAATGCTCGCCCGATATCACGGGAATGCCCGCAGTTTCTGCGCAGGTGACGTCGTTTTTGTCAGCTATCGTGACCGCACAGTTCATTTTTTTCAGCAGCGCGAGGGTGGAGCGGCCCTCTCTGCCGAAGCCGAGGATAAGGACGGTTTTGCCATTAAAAAATTCGCTGAGTTTGTCAAAAAAAACGTTCATTTTTGCCTCACAAATTATGAATTTTCCCCTGTCTGCGGCAGGGGAAGAAAGTTTATTTCAACAGCCCGATAAGCTCGTCGGGAACAAAATTGTCATTGTCGAAGAAATCATCGAGCGAAACGGGTCGCTCCGGGTGAGCGGAGATGTATCGTTTCAGCAGCAGCGGGAGCTTACCTCCCTCACGGCGCTTGTAAGCCGTATATAGCGCGAGCTGTATCTCCGCGCGGGTGCCGACGCATTCAAACGGCTTGTCAAGATCGGCATACACAAGACCGTTGAAAAGCCCGTCAAACTGTTCGTCGTCGAGCATATCCGCGCCGAATATCTCCGTCAGCCTGTCATCATCGAGGAACGCCGCAAGCATGATATAGACGTACAGGCACTTGGCGCACTTTCCGCACCAGCTGTCGGTCTTGGAGCCTAAATTGCAGCTTTTGAAAACAGGCAGGTATTTCGGGTAGGTCACGAAGCGCTTTGCTATCTGCCATTCGCTCCACGGGCGCAGCAGGCTGAAATACTCGGGCGGCGAGCTGAACACCCGCTCGCAGTATTCGCGGAAATCCCGCTCGAAAGCGGTGCTCTTGCTGTATTGGTGGTTGACGCCGGTGCCGCTGACGTTGCCCTCGTTGGCGCTGCTCTCGTTGGAGAGCACGATGTATTTCTTGCCCGTTACGAACGCGGCAAGATACGCCGAGAACGCGACTATCGCCGAGAACGGTGTGTGGCCGTTGAGCCAGCCGTCGGCGTTACGCGCCAGCAGTTCGGGGTGTATCGAGCGTTTCAGGCCGATGATGCGCTCGTCGGGGTAGCCCGCCGTGTGTGCGCAGTCCAGCGTTGTTTTGCGGGGATTTATGATATAGCAGCAGTCATCGTCCGAGCGCCCGCCGTTGTGCTCTTTGAGAAGCTCGAGCGTAACGATGCTGTCCTTGCCGCCGCCGACCGGGATAAGACAGCCCGTGCGTTTTCCCTCAAACGGGTCAGAGAACGGGGCAGGAGAGGAGTTCTCTGCCTCTATCGTCATAAAGCTGTCGATGTCGGTCTCAATGCCGTTGCGGTAGAAAAATTCACCGAGACCGCCGAAATACAGCTTCTTCCACCAGCGTATGCCCTGTTCGTCGAGAGCGCCGCATTTCACGAGAACTCTCGGCGGGCATGCGCACTTCCAGTAGCTCACAAGCTCCGTCATTCCTATCGCGAAGATGATGCTTTCGAGCGCCCCGCGGTCAAAGTCTTCGGGAATACGCAGACTGCCCCATTCCCACGCGGGCAGGAATTCGTATTCCCCGATAGTGAAGCGAAACGAGAAGCCCTTGTCTGTGATGTCGTAGCTGTGGTAAATGAACGTGTCGTACTTCGCGCGCAGTTCGTCGAATTTGCTCAAAATATCGCCTCCGTTATTCCGGTATCTCGTCGCCGGTAAGCTTTTTCAGCAGCTTGTATAGTTTTTCGGAGTTTTTCTCCTGCTTCGGGAAATCCTTGTCTTTCACAACGGGCTGGAATGTGAAGTTCACCTCCGCGGCGCCGCTGTCCGTGAGGAATTCAAGATTGGCTATGTAAAGCCCCTGCTGGGTAACATCGGCTTCCCCGAAGGTGAGCGTGATAAATTCGTGTATCTCGGGACGGCTCGTGTGATCGTCAAATCTGTACATCACAAGACGTCCCTTGTTCGTGATCGTGATGTAGCAGTATTCGCTCGTTGTGTGCGTCATCTTCGAGACCTTTTTCTTTATCATTCCGTAAACGGGACAGAGGCTCTTTTCGTCGTTGGTCAAAAGAGTGGCTAAAGCTTCTTTCATTGATTTTTCGTTGACTTCCATTTTTTGATTCCTCCGGTTATTGAACGTTGGGGTTTTATTATTGTCGCAGGGTCTCTGCGTTTATTGTCCGGTTTTTATTTTGTGAGTATCGTAAATTCTGCGTCTTATGACCGGTCGTTATTCGGTTGTCAAGGGTGTCCAAAAATTTTTTTCATTTTGTTATCTGGATGAAAAAATTTTTCGGAGCCTCCCTTGACAACCGAATTGCGGCGTGGGTATCGGCTGCGCCGACGGGGCTGGGTAGAGAGCAAGACCGTAGCGGCACCCCGTCGCTCTTTCTATTTTACCACGCCGCACCACGACCTGTGCTCTGCAAGCTCGTAGGTCTGTGGCCTCGGGGGCGAATAAAAAGCAAGACGTCTGCCGCTCGCAGAGACCCTTCTTTTATAAAGCAGCGTCTCTCAATAGGCGCAGCCTCTCTCAAATCTCACAGCGAAGCCAGCAAAGTTTTTTCGAAAGAGTGGGGGTCTGGGGGAGAGGAAACCTTTCTTCCAAGAAAGGTTTCCTTTCCCCCAGTCGCGTCAGCGACTTCTCGAGCGTCAGCGACTCTCTGCGCTCTCAGCAGAACCCGCCGTCAACTCCGAGCACTTGGCCTGTTGTGAAGTCGTTCTGCTCGAAAAATCTTGCGGCGTGGGCGATATGCTCGGGCTTGCCGAGACGCATCAGGGGGGTGGCATCTATGAGCTCTCTTGTTTCGTCTTCGGTGAGGTGTGCGTTCATCGGGCTTTCGATAACGCCGGGAGCTATGCAGTTCACGCGGATATTTGACGGCCCGAGCTCCTTTGCGAGCGCCTTTGTGAAGCCTATAACACCCGCTTTTGCGGCGGAATACGCGACCTCGCAGGAGGCTCCGTAAACTCCCCAGACGGACGAAATATTGATAACGCAGCCCTGTTTGCGGCGTATCATCGGGCGCGTTATTTCGCGCGTCAGCAGGAACACCGCGGACAGG
>JAFTAG010000150.1 GCA_017458655.1 Ruminiclostridium sp.
ATAATCACGTTTGTATGTGCCGGCTGCGGTACGCCGAGCGCGGATTTTGACAGTCCGAAAGCGGTCATCGACGCCTATCTGGAGACGCATTCCCTCGAAGGCGAGTCGTTCACCGACATAAATGCCGATCTTGCGGGAAAGACCGTGTGTGTAAAGACAAACGAGAAGGATGACCCGATATTTACGGTTTACAGCAACGTGACAATATCCACCGGCATTTATGTCATACTTGAAAATGGCGCGCCCTCCTATTTTGACTACAACAACGGCGATACTCTGGTGCTGGAGATAACGAGTATAATGGTGCGCGCATATAAAAACGGTTCGTACAGGGACTTTTTCATAAATACAAAGCTTACGGACTGACCGCTCCGATGCGAACCATACGATGAGGAAAAACGATGTTAAAATCTGATTTTTACTACGACCTGCCGCAGGAGCTGATAGCGCAGACGCCTTTGGAGCCGCGCGACAGCTCCCGGCTCATGAAAATTGACCGCGCGACCGGCGCGATAACGCACGACCGGTTTTATAATATCGCGGACTATCTGCGCGAGGGCGATCTGTTGGTGCTCAACGACTCAAAGGTGTTCCCCGCGCGTATAATCGGCGTGAAGGAGCAGACCGGCGTTGTCTGCGAATTTCTCCTGCTCGAGCAGCACGGCAGCGATACATGGGAAGCGATAGTGCGCCCCGGAAGACGCTTAAAACGCGGTGCGCGTGTGAAGTTCTCGGACGAGCTTACCGGCGAAGTGCTTGATGTGCTCCCCGACGGCAACCGTATCGTGCGCTTTGAGTTCGACGGCGTATTTTTCGACATTCTCGACCGTATCGGGCAGATGCCGCTGCCGCCGTACATTACCGAAAAGCTGAAAAACAAGGACAGATACAACACGATATACTGCCGCGAGACAGGCTCTGCGGCGGCTCCCACGGCGGGGCTTCATTTTACCGACAGAGTGTTTGCGGCGATGAAAGACAAGGGCGTCGATACCGCGTTCGTGACGCTCCACGTCGGGCTGGGAACGTTCCGTCCGGTGAAAGAGAACAACATTCTCGACCATAAGATGCACGTCGAGCATTACACCGTACCCGCGGAGACTGCCCGAAAAATTGCCGAACACAAGAAAAACGGCGGCCGCGTCATTTCCGTGGGAACGACGAGCTGCCGCACGCTCGAAGCCTGCGCGAAGAAGTACGGCGAGGTGCGCGAATGCTCCGGGAGCACCGATATCTTCATCTACCCGGGCTATGAGTTCGGGGTGATAGACGGGCTGATAACGAACTTCCACCTGCCGGAGAGCACGCTCATAATGCTGGTCAGCGCGTTCCTCGGGCGCGAAAAGACGCTGGCGGCGTACCGTACCGCTATCGAGGAACGCTACCGCTTTTTCAGCTTTGGGGACAGTATGATGATAGTGTGATGATTGACAAGCGGCACATAATGTGATATAATGAAAAAAACGACAGGAGGTGTCGCTATGCTTTCTGAAAAAAAAGAAAGAAGATATACTTCCGACGAATTTCTTGCAATGACCGAGCTTGACGGGCAATATGAGCTTATTGACGGGTATATTTACGATATGGCGCCCGCACCTTCACCGCTGCATCAGGATATCGCAGGTTATTTCTACAGGACAGTATGGGACTATATAGAGCGTAACAATGGCAAATGCCACGCATATATGGGACCTCTTGATGTTAAGCTGGACGATGAAAATACAGTAGAGCCGGACGTTTTAGTAGTATGCGACCCGGATAAAATAGATAAGAAAAGGTGCATAGGCGCTCCCGACTGGGTGATAGAGATAGTTTCGCCGTCAGACACACAGCGGGACACAGTTGACAAGCTTGGACTGTATTCAAAAGCCGGTGTCCGTGAATACTGGATAGTCTTTCCGGAGGAACGGCAGATGCTCGTATATCTGTTTGAAGCTCCGAACACGACCGGTATATTCACATTCGATGATGAAATACCGGTAAGCATTTACAAGGACGCTCCCGAACCGCTCAAAATACGGATAAGCGACTTTTTACCCAAAAACCGATAATGCCGATCACTTAAATAAAGATCCGGCCTTGCAAAGCAAGGCCGGTGTTTTTATGGTGTTTCGCGAGCGGATCAATACATTCCGCCCATACCGCCCATTCCGCCGGCGGGAGCGGGAGGAGTCTCCTCCTTGATATCGGTAACGAGGCTCTCGGTGGTGAGCACCATAGCCGCAACGGAAGCGGCGTTCTGCAGTGCGGAGCGTGTTACCTTCGCGGGGTCAACGATACCCGCGCTTATCATATCGGTGTATTCGCCCTTGAACGCGTCGAAGCCGTATGTCTTCTTGTTCTTGGTGTTGTTTCTGATGTTCTCGATGATAACGGAGCCTTCGAGACCCGCGTTTGCGGCGATCTGACGAACGGGCTCCTCGAGAGCGCGGAGAACGATCTTAGCGCCTGTCTTTTCATCGCCTTCGAGCTTGGTTATCAGCTTCTCTACAGCAGCCATAGCGTTGATGAGAGCAGTGCCGCCGCCCGCTACGATGCCTTCCTCAACGGCAGCCTTTGTAGCCGCGAGAGCATCCTCGATACGAAGCTTCTTTTCCTTCATCTCGATCTCGGTAGCCGCGCCGACCTTTATTACGGCAACGCCGCCGGCGAGCTTAGCAAGTCTTTCCTGCAGCTTCTCCTTATCGAAGTCGCTGGTGGTAGTCTCGATAGCGGTTCTTATCTGGGAAACTCTCTCCTTGATAGCGGCCTTCTTGCCTGCGCCGTCAACGATAGTTGTGTTCTCCTTTGTGATCGTTACCTGCTTTGCGGAGCCGAGCATATCGACCGTAGCGTCAGCGAGCTCGATGCCGACGT
Organism: Ruminiclostridium sp.; assembly: GCA_017458655.1. Lineage (GTDB taxonomy): Bacteria > Bacillota > Clostridia > Oscillospirales > Ruminococcaceae > Ruminiclostridium_E. Next base: position 2,857 of record JAFTAG010000150.1, read on the forward strand.
CGCTGGTGATGACCTGACCGCCTGTGAGTATCGCGATATCCTGAAGCATTTCCTTGCGTCTGTCGCCGAAGCCGGGAGCCTTGACAGCCACGCAGTTGAATGTGCCTCTCAGCTTGTTGAGGATAAGGGTGGTAAGAGCCTCGCCCTCGATATCCTCCGCGATTATGAGCAGCTTCTTGCCTGTCTTTACGATCTGTTCGAGCAGCGGGAGGAGATCCTGTATAGCGGAGATCTTCTTATCTGTGATAAGGATATAGGGCTCTTCGAGATTGGCGATCATCTTGTCGCCGTCCGTTACCATATAGGGAGAGATGTAGCCTCTGTCGAACTGCATACCCTCGACCACTTCGCTGTAGGTCTCGGCGGTCTTGCTTTCTTCTATGGTGATAACGCCGTCGTCGGAGACCTTTTCCATAGCCTCGGAAATGAGTTGGCCGATGAATTCGCTGCTGCTGGAAACGGTAGCGACTCTTGCCTTGTCTTCCTTGTTCTTTACCTTCTGAGCGCTCTTCTTGATCTCATCTACGGAGACCTCGACAGCCTGCTCTATGCCGCGCTTTACGATCATCGGGTTAGCGCCCGCAGCGACATTCTTCATACCCTCGCGGACGATAGCCTGTGCGAGAAGGGTAGCGGTAGTCGTACCGTCGCCGGCCGCGTCGTTGGTCTTTGTGGAAACTTCCTTTACGAGCTGTGCGCCCATATTCTCGAAGGGATCCTCGAGGTCTATCTCTTTGGCGATAGTAACGCCGTCGTTTGTGATCAGCGGAGCGCCGAACTTCTTATCGAGGACAACGTTTCTGCCCTTGGGGCCGAGAGTGATCTTGACTGTATCGGCGAGCTTGTCGATACCTGCCTGTAAAGCCTTGCGGGCTTCTTCGCCGTAAATAATCTGCTTTGCCATAATGGATCAATTCCTTTCTTCTGTTTTACTTTACTTTTGCGAGGATGTCGTTCTGACGAACTATTGTGTACTTTTCGTTGTCGATCTTTACCTCTGTGCCGGAATACTTGCTGATAAGCACCTTATCGCCGACCTTGACTTCCATTTTGATCTCTTTTCCGTCAACGATACCGCCGGGGCCAACTGCTGTGACCTCTGCTATCTGCGGCTTTTCCTGTGCCGAGCTGGTAAGGATTATACCGCCCTTTGTTGTTTCCTCTGCCTCGAGGAACTTAATAACGACTCTGTCTGCTAACGGCGTTATTTTCATTTTAGATTACCTCCTAAAAATATTTACAGTGATCTTCCCGGCGGTTAGCACTTTGACCGCCCGAGTGTTAGCACTCTTTTCTTCCGAGTGCTAACCGATAATCATATTATAGTCTTTTGCAATAAAAAAATCAAGTATTTTTTTACAATTTCTTCATTTTTGTGCAAATTAAACAATATCAAAAAGCAATACCATTAATTTCTTGTCATATTTTAATAAGCAAAGATTCTTCTCACCCTAATTGGTGAAGATTAAAAAATGTTTTTGGAAGTTACATCATTAACAAAACCACATTCAGTACATTCCCATTTCTTATTTTGGGTAGTAAATCCTTTTTGGATATTCATGTATGTATCACATTTATCACAGAACCAAAGTACTCCAAATTGTTTTTCAAAAGCACTCATCTTATAATTACAATCTGGACATCTCCAATTTCCAAAAATAGATCTGTTATACATATTCTTGCTTCGACATTTAGGACAATCCATCCAATATCGTACAGTAGCATATGCACTGCTATTATAATCTATTTTTTCATAATCAAAACCCTCAAAGGGAAAATATGTTCCACAATATTGACAATACACCTGTTTTCTAAAAGAATATATTTTTTGGGGGGCGTTACAATTAGGACATTTTACTGTTTTGGGTATCATTTCTTACACTTCCTTCCCAATAATTGCTTATCCCTTGCTGCCTTTGCTTCCTTTCGAACCGCCGAACGACGCTGTTTCGAGTATATTCGTATCAAATGAGAAGCTGATAGCCTTATTCTCACGTTCGCGCTTGAAGGCAAGCTCTATGAGCCTGTCGAGCAGGGCACCGTATTTCACGCCGACGGGCTCCCACAGGTAAAACGCGAGGCTGCCGGGAATGGTGTTTATCTCGTTGAGGTAGATCTTTCCGGTGGATCTGTCGAGCATAAAGTCGATACGCGAAACGCCGCTGCACCCGAGCGCCTTGAAAGCCTTTACCGCGAGGGTGCGGACTTCCTCACGCTGTTCGGGAGTGATGTCCGCGGGTATCTTTCTTTTCAGCGATGCCATACCGCTCTTGCCGCCGGACGATTTCGTTCCCCCGACGTATTTGTCCTGAAATGAGAGTATCTCGTCGTTTGCTATGGGCTCCTCACATTCGCTCGCCTCGGCGCTCTCGTAGTCCCCGAGCACCGAGCAGTTGATCTCTTTGAGCTCGGTTATCGCGTTCTCGACAAGCACCTTTACAGCGAACGTAAACGCGTAGTCGAGCGCATCGACCAGTCCGGCGCGGTCCTTGGCCTTGCGTATGCCGACGCTCGAGCCGAGGTTTACGGGCTTCACGATAACGGGGTAGGTCGTCCTGCTCTCGATCTTCTCGATAACAGCGTCCTTTTCGTGCGTGAACTCCTTTATATTGATGACAGTTCCGGGCAGCACGGGAATGCCGTTGTCCGCGAACACGCATTTCATCACATATTTGTCCATTCCCACAGCGCTGGAGATAACGTCACAGCCTGCGTAGGGTATGCCGAGCGTCTGGAGATATCCCTGCAGAGCGCCGTCCTCAACGTTAGTTCCGTGAACGGCGGGCAGCGCCACATCTATCACCGCGGCGACGTTATTTCCGAACTTCTTCACGGGGTAATGAAGCAGCTCGACGGTGCCGTTGTTGCCGACGGGAATGACTCTGCTGCTTTCTTTCAGCAGCGCGGGTATGTTCTTATAAGCCTCGATCTTACCGATGTTCTCGCCTATGTAGAACTCGGTATTTTTGGTGATGTAGATCGGTATTATGTCGTATTTGTTCGTATCGAGCGACCTGCACGCCTGCAGCGCGGTTATCACCGAAACTTCGTGCTCGACGCTCTTGCCGCCGAAAAATACACCTAATCTTATCTTCATATATCCGTCTCCTTGTCTCCGGTCTCTTCCGAAATAATTTTTTCTGCTTTATCGAGCAGCTCTTTTACCAGAACGACATATTCGTTTTTTATACGTTCGTAGTAATTTTCAAGGTCGTTGTTCCGATAGTCGTGTGTCGTGGAATTTCTGTCCTGAAGCATTTTCAGCCAGCGTTCTGTCCCGATAAGTCCCGCTTCATAGGCAGTTTTTATACAGTTCTTGGGGCCGCCGACATATTGCTCGCCCTCATTGTACCCGAAATACCCGACGAGCAGCTCCTTCATCAGCTTCCAGCACTCCTCAAAGAGATTGTTGAATACGAACGCACAGGCGTAGCCGTAGGTTTTGGTGAAATCATTGACAATGATTGGCTCAAGGTCGCTCGCGAGCATATCCCGTATTGCCGCGGTGCGTCTAACGCAATTTGATCCCACTCCTTATCGCCTCCATATCAAAATGAAATTTCTCATAATAGGTATTGTGTATGTCAAATTTGCGCAGCGTCAGTATTTCGTTTATCTCGTCGCATATATCGAAGAATCTGCCGCAGTCCTCACAGCTTATGGCAATGTCGATGTCGCTGAACTGTGTGTCGGTATTATTCGCGAATGAACCGAAAATATATGCTTCGCCGATATCGGCGCTGCTGTTTTCTATTATTGTTCTTATACTCTGCAGTATCTCATCTTTTGTCATGGGAACGACCTCAGAAAGACGGCACCGAAACTGTCGGTACGGACGTTACCGTTACTTCGATGTCGGGAATGTTTATCTCCGGTATCTCCGGCAGTTCCACCGGTGTCATACTGACGGAATAGCTTATCTTTGTGCGCTCGGCGGTATTGGACTTTTCCTTTGGCCCTGTCTCTTCATCTATGACGGCAAACACGAATATCGAGATGAACAGCACACCGAGCAGGCACAGGATAATAACTACCGGGATAAGGCAGCCGGGCAGTGCCTTGTTTTGCCTGCCCTTGTTTTTGAGGGCGTCGTTCTCGAGCCGCATACGCTCAATTTCAAGCTGCCGCTTCTCGATATCGAGCCCGTTCAGCTTTTCGAGCCGCACCTTTTCCTCGAGCAGCTCCCTGTCGTTTGAATAAGAGCCGCCGCAGCTCGGGCAGGTGGCGTTTTTATCGGTGTCTATCTGTGCTCCGCAGTAATCACAGTATATCTTCATTTTAACCTCGGTGTTATTTGAAAATCTATCACAGCAATGCCGGAATGATCAGAAATTGTCAGGAAGGTCGTTTTCGAGCAGTATTACGCGGTTTCTGCCGGGCTGTGCGGAGTATGCGTGCTTCATAGCGTCGTCAAGGTCTTTCGCGACATAGATATTGTCCTCGGGGAAGCCCTTTGCGAGCAGGCCTTCCTTTATCGGAGGAGCCTGACGCTCGCCGACAAGTATCGCGATATCGCAGCAGTCCGCGGCGTATTCGCCCAGCTCCTTGTTGAGCTGATATTCCCGTTCGCCGAGCTCGATCATTCCCGGGGTGGCAAGTATGCGCAGGGCATCGAAGCCGGACAGTGTTTTCAGCGCGGCGCGCGCTCCCGCCGGGTTGGAATTGAATGCGTCGTCTATGACGGTGACGCCGCTGCCCTTGTCGAGTATCTCCATACGGTGCGGAACGGTGTCAAGGCGCTTCACGGGATAAACGAGGTCGCTGAAAGGAATGCCGAGCTCGTGCGAAACGGCGATAGCGCCGAGGATATTCTGTACGTTGTGCTCGCCGAGCAGCTTGGTGGAGAATTCCACGCTCTCGCCCTTGTGATGCACCGTGAACGAGGTGCCTTTCTCGGTGACTTTGATGTTATCCGCGCTGTAATCCCGGTCGCCGCCCTCGATGCCGTAGGTTATGTGCTTCTTGTCGGTGCCGTGCTCACGGATATATTCGTTGTCGTAGTTGAGGAACACCGTCCCGTCGGTAACGGCGTCCGCTATCTCGAATTTCGTCTTTATTATATTCTCGACCGAGCCGAAGGTCTCGAGGTGCTGCTCGCCTATCGAGGTTATGATCGAGTGCTTGGGGTGCACTATGTCGCAGATCTCCTTTATCTCGCCGACGCCCTTTGCTCCCATTTCGCAGAGGAATATCTCGTGCGTAGCGTTGAGGCTGCCGCGTATCACCTTTACCACGCCCATGGTGGTGTTGAAGCTCCCCGGTGTCATAAGTACGTTATATTTCGCGGAGAGCAGCTTTTCGAGATAAAACTTGGTGGAGGTCTTTCCGTAGCTTCCGGTGATGCCTATGACTGTGGTGTTCGGGAGCTCCGAGATGATGCGCCTGGCGTCGTTGATGTAGCGCTTGTTTATCGCCTTTTCGATCGGCTTGTTGACAAGGTTTGCGAGACACGGCATAAATACCGCGAACCACACGAGCATTTCCGCGACCGCGAGGTACATATTGTACGTCGCGTGCAGAAGTATATAGGAAACGGTGCATACCGCGCCGTAAATGATCGCGGTAGTCACGAGCATTCTGATAACGCGGGGGGTGAACACGAGCTTCTTCTTGGCGGGCTTATGTATCAGCAGAGATATCACCGCGGCTACGGCATTCACACAGGCACCGATGTACGGGCAGGCTCTGTAGAAGAGCTCGTCGCGCAGCCTGTCGGGGTGTCTGACATCGCCGATGAACGTCGTGAAGAACAGTATATTCACCACGATGATGAATATGAAGAAAAGCTCCGGCAGCAGCGCTCTGAGCCACATCTGCCCACGGTTCTTCTTCCACCACACGAACTGCTCGCGCGGGCTGTAGGAATTGAGCTGGAACATATGCATGAAATGCAGATAGTTTATGACGAAATTGATGAAAAGGCAGGCAAAAAACGCGATATTGGCTATCATATCCCTAAACCTCCTGTTTATTGTATCTCAAGAAATGAGGCAAGCACCCGAAGGAACGTGTACTGCCCGTCGATGAAGGCGAAATGTCCCGCGTTGTCGATGGTAACGAGCCCGGCGTTCGGCATTTCCCGCTCCATTTGTTCCCCGTCGCACAGCGGCGCGGCATCGTCGTTCCTGCCCCATATCAGAAGCGTTTCGGGCGTGCAGAGGGGCAGCAGTGCCGACAAGTCCTCATTGACGGTGTTGACGAGCACCTGCCGCATCATAGGGCTCGCCGCCTTGTAATCGGCCGAGCCGTGCTTGTTGCGCAGGTTCTCGAGAGCGTTCGGGAACAGCGTTTTCATAGGTGCCGACGAGAGTATCTTCTTACCGCGCTGATAAGCGGCAGCCTTCTTTTTGGCGGTCTCGGACGGCTCATGGCGGATACCCGCCGCTCCGGTGAGTATTATCTTTTTAACGTTCAGCGGCAAGCCCTCTCTTGCCGTAAGCTTGAGCGTCACGCGGCCGCCGAAGCTGTGGGCGAAGATGATACAGCTCGTTATGCCGAGCTTTTCGCAGAACGCGAGCACAAAGTCGGCGTAGTCGTCAACGTGCCACGGCGCGGGAGGCTCCGGCGTAGCGCCGAAGCCCGGCATATCCGGCGCTAAAACGCGGTATTTGCCTGCCATAAGGTCGATGACCGCCGAGTAAAGGTCAACGCTCGTGCCCCAGCCCTGCAGCAGCAGGACAGCATCGCCGCTGCCCTTGTCGATGTAATTCACGGATATCCCGTTTATGTCAGTTTTCATATATCCACCAATAGATCGGAGCTTACCGATAAATAACCGCTGTTCGCACCTCAAGCGGAAAATGAAGGTTTACGTTTTTGTCTTAAGCTGCAGACAGCGGATAAATAACGGTGTAAAGCTTTGGCTCGCATTTGTGTTTTTACCGCCTGCGGCGGGGGAATGCACAAATACTATAATATTATACACCCAAGCGCCCCCGTTTGTCAAGTAAAAACGCCCTCTCGCCTCAAAAAGAGGGGAAGGCGCTTTTGACGCTGCCTATGCAGTTTCCTTGCCGCCGTTATCCTTGTCGGACGCGGACTGCTTGTTTTTTCTGTTCTTTCCCATTCCGGTACCTCACTGCTCCGCAGAGCGATTTATTCGCCGTTTTTTCCGGCAAGGGTAGTATATGCGGCGGCGGCGGAAATATACATCATATCAATACTATCGACAAAAGCGCGAGGATAAGCGCTTTGTCGGCATTCTGCGTGTATAGTATGTACGCGAGCGCGAGAATGAGCGGTGCATCGCTGTCGGACATTATCCGCGCGAACGGGTCATTCATCGTCCCAGCCGTCCGTTTCCGAGAGCTTTTCCGACGCGCTGTCCGTCGCGTACCCGTCCCGAAAGGAGCAGTCGTCCGTGTCACTCGCACCGCACGAAAAATCGGGGAAGTCGGTGGTGTCCGGGTCGTCGTCGGTGTCCGCCGCGAGCCGCTTCATTATCGCGGTATTGCGGGTCATTTCCTCGAGTATCTCCGCGGCCTTTTTCAGCCCGTCGTCGCTCCTGTCGGCTCTCAGAAGCTCCTTTGCGGTATAAACGCCGTAGCTGTCGGCTTTTTCGGCCGCTTCCTCAGTCTGCGCGCATTCCTCGTCCGGTTCTTCCGCTGCCGGTGCAGTCTCGGCGGTTTCTTCCGCTTCGGGTGCAGCTTCGGCGGTTTCTTCCGCTTCGGGTGCAGCTTCGGCGGTCTCCTCCGCTTCGGGCGCAGCCTCGGCAGTTTCTTCTGCCTCGGGTGCAGCTTCGGCGGTCTCCTCCGCTTCGGGCACAGTCCCGACGGTCTCCTCCGCTTCGGGTGCAGCTTCGGCGGTTTCTTCCGCTTCGGGCGCAGTCCCGACGGTCTCCTCCGCTGCGGGCGCAGTTTCGGCAGGTATCTCCGCAGTTTGAGCAATTTCCGCAGTCTGCGTGACCGTCACCCCGGACGCCTCACTGCGTGCGGAGCTGTCGGAGCGCTTCATCATATCCATAGCCGCGCTCATATACTCTCTGCGGCTGCGTTCGAGCTCCGCCGGGCTTATCTTCTCTTTCTTCCATTCCATAGTATTCCCTCCGTTATGTCAATTCACAATTCACAATTCACAATGTTATCACCCGGATAACTCACCATAGATCTATATACAAAGCTCTTGGATCTCGTCACGATTTTAGGGCACCTCTAAAAACCTCTTGCCGCCCATTCGTACCGCCCTAAAGCCGTCATATTGCACAGATTTTCCTTGACATACGACAGTATGCCTGCGAAAAATTTGTACAATCTGCCGACTTTATGTCGGCACGCCTGAACG
>JAFTAG010000022.1 GCA_017458655.1 Ruminiclostridium sp.
AGACATACATACATACATACATACATAACCTTGCCCGTTTTCGGAAGCAACAATAAGAAGCGTACTTCGAGGAGATCCTGTATCCGCGGGTACGTTTTTATTTACCCGCGGATATCCGACGGCAGGAGTTCTCAAAATGGCGCCGAGTACATTCGGAGGGTGATGAAAAGTGGAACTTGAAAGATATGCGGGCGGGACCGGGCTCACCGCAGCATTTGTGGGCGATGTCGATTCATTGAACGCGGCCGAGCTCGAGGAAAGACTGCTCAAAGAGATCGAGGGCGTGACGGAGCTTACCGTTGACCTGAAAAAGCTTGAATACATATCCTCTGCGGGACTTCATTTGCTTTTTAAAATGCACTGCCTGATGAAAAAACAGGGCAGTATGGTCATTATCAACGCGGACGATGAGGTAATGGAGCTGTTCGTGATGACCGGGTTTGTAAGGCTTTTGAATATTGCCGTGAAAGAATAAAAGAAAATACCGAGCAATGAGAAGGATAAAAATGAGTATAACGCGTTCGCTTGTTTTTACAAACGACAAATGTATAGGCTGCAACAAGTGTATAAATGTATGCCCGGCACTGGGCGCCTGCACGTCGGAGGATATCGACGGGAACAATAGACATATCGTTGTAAACGGCGATTACTGCATTTCCTGCGGTTCCTGCATAGATGCCTGCGTTCACGATGCGCGGGAATTCAGGGACGATACCGAACAGTTCTTTAACGACCTGAAAAGGGGAGAGAAAATAACGCTTCTTGTCGCTCCCGCGTTTCTTGCGAACTACCCGGGGGAATACGGACGCGTGCTCGGCGGTCTTAAGCAAATGGGCGTGAACCGCATCATTTCCGTGTCCTTCGGAGCCGATATATGTACATGGGGCTATCTGAATTACATCAAGAAGCACAATTACCTCGGCGGTATCTCCCAGCCGTGTCCCGCGGTCGTCCGATATATCGAGAACTATGCGCCGGAGCTTATTCCGAAGCTGTTCCCGGTGCAGAGCCCGCTTATGTGTGCGGCGGTGTATGCCCGCAAGCAGCTCGGGCTGACCGAGAAGTTCGCGTTCATCTCGCCGTGTATCGCCAAGAAGCTTGAGATAAACGACCCGAACAACGCCGGTCTTGTGCATTATAATGTGACCTTCGATCACCTGATGAAATATGTGAAGGAACACAGGATATCGGGCCCCGACTGTAAGGACGAGATAGAGTACGGCCTCGGTTCGATATATCCCACTCCGGGCGGACTGAAGGAGAATGTGGCATGGTTCCTCGGTGATGATGTCGCGGTACGTCAGATCGAGGGCGAAAAGAGAATGTACGAATGGCTTCAAAAGAACAAAAACCGCATAAAGGACGGCACTACGCCGTTCGCGCTCATTGATGCCCTGAACTGCGAAAACGGCTGTATCTGCGGCACTGCCGTCGATCCGAAGAAAGCCGAGACTGATGATGCGCTGTACAATCTGCTCAAAATAAAAGCCGCCTCCAAGAAAAAAGGCATCGGTACCGCGTGGTCAAGGGGAGATGCGCACAGAATGCGTCTCGCTAACCTCAACAGACAGTTCGGAAGGCTGCGGCTCGAGGATTATCTGCGCAAGTACACCGACAGATCGTCGGTCGCAAAATACAAGATACCGAGCAATTCCGAGCTCGATATGATATTCCGTTCGATGCGCAAGCTCACCAAGGAACAAAGACAGATAAACTGCACCTGCTGCGGCTATGAGACCTGTCATCAGATGGCTGCGGCGATACACAACGGCTTCAATGTCAAGGAGAACTGCATACACTATCAGAAGGATCGTGTTCAGCAGGAGATCGATCACGCGGAAAATCTCGCGAGACAGGTGGCAAAGGAACACGCGGAGGAAACCAATGAGCATCACAAGCTCGTTTCCGCGATAGAGCGTATTGAGGATAGGTTTGAGGATATCTACAAGGCGATAGACTCGATGGCGGTGGGCAATGAGCGAAATGCCGACGACAGCTCGAACATAGCCGAGAAGATCGGCGATGTGTCAAGATTCACCTCGAGCCTTGAGGAGTCGATGACGGAGATACGCTCGCTCATAGATCAGCTCGGCGAAAACAACAAGAAGGTAGTCAGCATAGCGAGCCACACAAATCTGCTCGCGCTGAACGCGTCTATCGAGGCTGCCCGCGCGGGCGCCGCGGGAAAGGGATTTGCCGTGGTAGCTTCCGAGATCAAAAATCTCGCCACAAGCTCGCAGGAAACGGCAAACAACAGTAACGCAAACCAGAGCAGGATCGACAGCTCCGTTCTTCAGATCATCGGCGAAGCGGACAAGCTCTCCTCAGAGGTCAACGATGTAAACGACCTTACCCGTAATCTTGCCGAGGCGACACAGGAGATGTCAGCAAACACGGACAATATACGCCGCATAATCGGAGAGGTCAAGACCGAGCTGGGTCGTCTGATAGGCATAGGAGACGTTGAGCTTACGGGACATTACGCTCTTCGCGGCAAGCATATACTTATCGCGGAGGATGTTCTCATAAGCGCGGAAATGCTGCGTCAGATGCTGTCGGTATATGGTATTACCGCCGACGTTGTGAGCAACGGAGAGGAGGCTCTCGGAAGATTTAACGCGAGTGCCGAGGGAGAATACGACGCGCTCATTATGGATATACATATGCCGCTTCTTGACGGACTTGAAACGACAAAGGCGATCAGAAGCCTCGCCCGTTCGGACGCAAGGACCGTGCCGATAATCGCGCTTACGGCTTACGATGTGGAATCCGATATCGAAAAGTCGAGAAAAGCGGGTATGAACGCGCATATTTCCAAACCCGCCGATCCCGAGGCCCTGTTTCGCGCTCTGGAACAGGCGATGAAGTGAGTGTTCGGGGCTGCGATAAAAGCTTGAAGGAGCCGATCGGACAAAAATAAAAGCAAACGGGAGCAGTTATGAAAACAGCGGTAATAACAGGCAGCACAAGAGGACTCGGCTTTGAAATGGCCAAAAGCTTCCGCAGATACGGCTGGAATGTCGTGTTGAACGGAACGAACGAGCAAAGGCTTGAAGCTGCGAAAGCGGAGCTCGGAAAGACCGAGGGAACGGGAGAGATCGACGGTTTTCGCGCAAGCGTCACGTCGCCCGACGAACTGCTTTCTCTTGCCGATAGAGCAAAAGAACGTTTCGGAGCTGTGGATATCTGGATAAACAATGCCGGCATAAATCAGCCGATGAAGGCTATATGGGAGCTTACCTGTGATGAGATAAACTCTCTGATAGACGTTGACCTTCGCGGTGCGGTCATAGGGAGCGGTATCGCGGTACGGCTCATGCAGGGGCAGCCGGGCGGCGGGTTTATCTACAATACCGAGGGCTATGGCAGCAACGACGCAATGATGCTCGGATTCAATATGTACGGAACGAGCAAGCGTGCGGTAACGCATTTCACCGTTGCGCTGGCAAAGGAGCTTGAAGAAAGGCAGCCCGCCGTCAAGGCCGGAAGGCTGTCGCCGGGTGTGGTCATAACGGATTTTCTGACACACGCTCTGGACGGGGAACAGAAGATAATACTGCCCGAGAAGACCCAAAGATTCTACAACATTATGGCAGATTATCCCGACGAGGTCGCGGGATTCCTTGTGAAGAGCATGATCGGGAACCGAAAGAACAATGCCCATATACAGTGGCTCACGTTCCCCAAAATAGCTGCCCGCTTTATAACATCCGGATCTCGCAAGCGGGATCTGTTCAAGGACCGTAACGGTGATTAATGGGCTCCTCTAAAAACCTATTGTCGTTCAGGCGTGCCGACATAAAGTCGGCAGATTGTACAAATTTTTCGCAGGCATACTGTCGTATGTCAAGGAAAATTTGTGCAATATGACGGCTTTAGGGCGGTGCGAATGGGC
>JAFTAG010000151.1 GCA_017458655.1 Ruminiclostridium sp.
AAGCGCGTTCGTCTGCAAGGACGAGGTCATTCCCGCAATGGCGGAGCTTCGCAAGCACATAGACAAGGCGGAGACCCTGACAGCCGCGGAATATTGGGCTATACCGACCTACGGCGAGCTGCTGTTTGATGTGAGATGAGCGGCGGCATACACGAAGAGTGCGGGGTTTTCGGGATGTACTCCGACACTCCCACGGACGCGGCGCATGAGGTATATCTCGGCTTGTACGCGCTGCAGCACCGCGGTCAGGAAAGCTGCGGTATCTCGGTCTGCGACGACGGCGTGATGCGGCACCGCAAGGGCGCGGGGCTTGTTCACGAGGTCTTCGGTGCGCCGGAATTGCAGGCTCTCGGCACGGGAAATATCGCGATAGGACACGTCCGCTATTCGACCACAGGCGGCGGCAGCGCGGAGAACTTCCAGCCGCTCGTCGTCCGCCACATCAAGGGCAATATGTCCCTCGCACACAACGGGAACCTTGTCAACGCGGAGCAGCTGCGGCGGCGTTTCGAGCTGAACGGTGCGATATTCCACGGGACTTCGGACACCGAAGCTATCGCGTATTCGATAGTGGCGGCGCGGCTGAAATGTGGCTCCACAGAAGAAGCTGTGGAGCTTGCTATGAACGATATAAAAGGCGCGTACTCCTGCGTGCTGATGACCGCGACAAAGCTGATAGCGTTCCGCGACCCGAACGGGTTTCGTCCGCTGATACTCGGCAAAGCCGAGGGCGGCTACATCGTGGCATCCGAATCCTGTGCGATAGAAAGCGTCGCCGGTGCGGTAATTCGTGACGTGAAGCCCGGCGAGATCGTGGTCATCGGCAGCGACGGGCTGCACAGCATTGAAACGCACTGCAGTAAGGCGCAGAGCCTCTGCGTTTTCGAGTACATTTATTTTGCAAGACCCGACTCGGTGATCGAGGGAATACCCGTTCACGAATGGCGAATGAACGCGGGCAGGACGCTTGCAAGACGCTCTCCCGCCGATGCGGACATTGTGATAGGAGTTCCGGATTCGGGCATCGACGCGGCGCTCGGATATTCCGAGGAAAGCGGCATACCGTATGCGACTGGCTTCGTCAAGAACCGCTACATCGGGCGCAGCTTCATTCAGCCCAAGCAGTCCGAACGCCGTGATGCCGTGCGCATAAAGCTGAACGCGGTGGCAAGCGCGGTGAGCGGCAAACGCGTGGTAATGGTCGATGACTCTATCGTTCGCGGAACGACCGGCGCACGCATCGTGGGGCTGCTCAAAAGCGCGGGCGCGAAGGAGGTCCACGTTCGTATCTCCTCGCCGCCGTTCAGATTTCCGTGCCACTTCGGAACCGACATCGACTCGCAGGAAAACCTGATAGCGTGCAAATTTGCGGACACTTCGGAAATTGCAAAAGCGATAGGCGCGGACAGTCTCGCGTACCTCAGCGTTGAGGACGCGCACGGTCTGACGGGCTGCAGCGTGTGTGACGGCTGCTTCACGGGCAATTACCCGATAGATGTGAGCGGCTGCGGCGAAAAGAATAAATTTGAGCAAAAGATCCATAACTCGCGGAACGATGCCTCGCGTGAGGTCTTTGCGGAATGCGGTCTTCCGGGCGATCCGGGGACAGCTGTAACGACCCGATATTGACACACCTACCCCGTTCAGCATTATCCAATATCAAAAACAAGGCTATAAACCGTATTTTATACTATTTTTTCAAACCATAGACAAGATCTGTTTACGTTTCTTCTCCCCCCCGAAGGAGAGGGAAGAAACAAACATGTCTGTATGATGAAAATACAGTATTACAGCGATCTATAGCCTTTTGTTGTCATTTCGTCCTTATTATACCCTTCCCGCAATAATAAGTGATGAGGAAATACCCGCCGTATATCACAATTACTATTACCGCAGTCGCCAGCATCGCGGGGAGAAGTCCGGTTGTTCCGAACGCTTCAAAAACAGTCGCCGCGAACTTTATCCCGAATATCGAATGAATACACGCGAGCAGCAGCGGCAGCAGGAAGAACACTCCCGTCTGTCTGAAAAGCGAGCGGTTTATATCCTTTTCATCTGCGCCGATCTTACGGAGAACATCATAGCTTGACAGGCTGTCGATGTTTTCGGACAGCGCCTTGATACTGAGTATCGCTCCGCAGGATATCAGGAAAACAATGCCGATGTACAGGCCTATCAATGTGGCTGCCGCGCCGAGTCCGACAGCGGAATCCATTACCTGTATGCGGGTGTTTACAAAAACGGCGAAGGACTCGTCTGTATGTTCCTTGATCGCATCGAGCAGCGACATATCCGAATCGGCAAAGTGTTTTTCCGTTTCACGCTTTTC
>JAFTAG010000152.1 GCA_017458655.1 Ruminiclostridium sp.
CCGAGAGTGCATATTAGCGCGTTTGAGTATCTGAACAAACTCGAACAGCGCTTCGCTCTTGTCCTTTGCTACGAACATCCATGCGTCCCAGCCGTCGTCCTCGAACACATTTCCTATGCGGTAGTGATCGCCGGTGCGGACAAGGGGATTGTACTTCTTGAATTCCTCTATCTGCCCCGGTATCGCGTCGCAGTCCTCCTGCGGTATCTTTGTGACATCAAGCTCATATCCGAATGTCCCCACCATAGCCACATGACCGCGGGTGGAGAATGGAGTCTGCCTGCCGACGGTGTGGTTCGGGCAGTCGGAGACGTGTGCGCCCATTGACGAGCAGGGATAGCACAGCGAGGTGCCGTACTGTATTTTCAGGCGCTCGATAGCGTCCGTATCGTCGGAGCACCATATCTGCGGCGAGAAGTAAAGCATACCGGGGTCGAAGCGTGCTCCGCCTCCGGAGCAGTTTTCGAGCAGTATATGCGGGTAGTCCGTTGTGAGCCTGTTCATCAGGTCATACACACCCAGCACATAGCGGTGCCATATCTCACGCTGACGCTCCTTCGGCAGCCAATTTGACGCAGGCTCGGTGATCTGCCGGTTCATATCCCACTTGATGTATTCGATATTCGCGTTGTCGAGGATCTTCCGCATCATCCCGTAGATATGGTCGCGCACTTCCTTGCGGGAGTAATCGAGAACGTACTGTTCGCGGCTCATAGTGAGCGGTCTGCCCTTTATCTGTATAGCCCAGTCGGGGTGCTGCTTATACAGCTCGGAGTCGGGGGAGATCATCTCCGGCTCGAACCATATACCGAACTTCATACCGAGGGAGTTTACCTTGTCAACGAGTGATTTCAGCCCGCCTTCCAGCTTCTTTTCATATACGAACCAGTCTCCGAGGGATGAATTGTCGGAATCCCTGTGTCCGAACCAGCCGTCGTCCATTACAAGCATCTCAATGCCGAGCTTGGAAGCCTGCTCCGCTATCTGTACGAGCTTTTCGGTATTGAAATTGAAGTATGTAGCCTCCCAGTTGTTTATCAGTATCGGGCGGCGTTTGTCGCGGTATTCGCTGTGTATCAGGTTGTTCCTGGACAGGTCGTGGAACGTGCGGGACATCTTGCCGAGACCGCTGTCGGAGTACACCATTACCACCTCCGGCGCGGTGAACTGCTCTCCGGGTTCAAGCAGCCAGCCGAAATCGGTGGAGTTTATACCCATTACATAGCGGGTGCGTCCGAACTGTGTCACCTCGGCTTCGGAAATGAAGTTACCGGAGTACACGAAGTTGAAGCCGAACACCTCGCCGGTGTCCTCGTCCGCGTTATGGGAGCAAAGTGCGGTAAAGGGATTGCTCTGATGACCGGGCTCGCCTTTTAAAGAGTCAACGGATTGTTTGCCCCGGTGCAGTCTGCATCTTTCCGGATAGCGTTCTCTTGCCCAAGAGCCGTTTAATGTTATCATATCGAGCTTGTCTGTATCGAGCTCCACACACGCGGAATACACGCGGGTGAGCTGTACATTGCTTGTTCCGACATTCTTGACGGTAAGCGATCGGGTTATGACATCAAGATCGGCAAACGCGGTGTATATCAGCGCCACTTCAAGCTGCGCGGGCTTGTCCTCAAGGGTTATCTCGATAGTCTGAGCCTCGCTGTCATTGTTCGTGAAGGTTGCGGGAAGCCCCTTCAATTTCGGCTTTCCGTCGTATATCCTGTGAGACTTGTAGCGCAGGTCGGCGGCGGTTGCGCCATTCTCATCAACTATGGAGAAGCAATGTTCGCGGTAATCCCCTATGCCGAAGCAGGGATATTCCAGCGGCAGGCAATCCATATAGCTGCACAGCTCCCTCAGATTCTTTTCAGGCGTGAACGGAAACTCGTCAAAGCGGAGCAAATAAGTAAGATCGTCGTCCGGCAGCGCTTTTCCATAGTAAGTATGCGCAAGATAACCGCCGGGGGCAACCTGCATAATGTAGCTTGTGTCCTTGGCAGTGAGCTTGAAGCTCTTTATACTCTCGTTAAAAGTTATTGGCATATATGATCCCTCCGTATGAATTGTATGTTTTTGATTATAGCACACAGAGCATAATATTTCAAGTACCGGCACAATAAAATTATTCGGATGTGTCTTGCTTTTATTGCCCTATCCTATTCACGATCTCGTCTGTATTCTGCATTTACTTTGCAGGCATTTTCAATAAGCCTTGAATAATACCGGTATTTATGATATAATAAAAGTGCTCAGAATGACATACGGAGGTTCACTATGGAGATCAGAACGCTTAAATATTTTATTGCCGTTGTAAGAACAGAAAGCATAACAAAAGCTGCGGAGGAGCTTCACATTACACAGCCTACGCTGTCCCGCCAGCTCTCGCAGCTTGAGGAGGAGTACGGTGTGAAGCTGTTCGAGCGAGGTTCACGCAAGATCACCCTGACAAATGACGGTGTGCTGCTGAACAGGCGCGCGGAGGAGATATTGCAGCTTGTAAATAAGACCGAGAAGGAACTGAATACGCAGGAAACGCTTGTTGACGGCGAGATACTGATAGGCTGCGGAGAGCTTGCGTCAATGCAGACGGTGTCAGAGCTTATAGGCAGCTTCGGCGATAAACACCCTCTTGTTTCATTCGACATATATACCGGCAATGCAGACCATATAAGGAATAACATCGAGAGCGGCTTGACGGATATAGGACTTATGCTTGAACCTATAGACATAAACCGGTTTGATTTTATACGGCTGAAGCAGCAGGAAAAATGGGTCGTGCTTATGAGAAAAGACTCACCGCTTGCAGAAAAAGCGGAAATATCGCCGAAAGACCTTGTCGGACTGCCGCTTTGTCTTGTACGCCGCCCCTCGGTAAAAAATGAGCTTGCCAGCTGGTTCGGGAAAAGCTATGGTTCACTTAATATACGATTTACAAGTAACCTGACAACAAATGCGGCAAATCTTGTCAAAAACGGGCTTGCTTATGCGCTCGTACTTGAAGGGCTGTTGCCGGATATGTGTATGAGAGATATATGCTACCGTCCGTTATCTCCCCTGCTCACAGCAACGAGCGTTCTCGCGTGGAAGCGTGACACTCCGCAAAGTATTGCGGTCAGCAGGTTCATTGACCATGTCCGTACCGGCCTTTCCGATTGACTTGACCTATGCTTTTAAAGCATAGATGAACCATTCAAACAAAGTATTTGACATTATACCTTTGGCGTGTTATCATATATATAACAACAAGCACGGAGGAATGGTCATGAATATTTTTGAACGAGAGCTCGCCGGTGAAATAATATCCCCGTCGGATCCGGATTTTCCCCTTATCCATGAAAAGATAGCCCGCGCATTTGAGCTTACCTCGCGCCTGAACGCTCTGCCGTTCGGAGCTTCCGAGACAGCGGATATACTGGCGGAGC
This sequence comes from Ruminiclostridium sp., assembly GCA_017458655.1. Classification (GTDB taxonomy): domain Bacteria; phylum Bacillota; class Clostridia; order Oscillospirales; family Ruminococcaceae; genus Ruminiclostridium_E. The sequence continues at coordinate 3,414 of JAFTAG010000152.1, forward strand.
TGTTTGGCTCCCCCCCTCGATCCGTCCGTAAAGCTCTTACCGCCGTTTTATACGGATTTCGGGAAAAATACAAGGATAGGCAAAAACTGTATGATACAACAGTGCTGCACCTTCTTTGACCGAGGGGGAATAACAATAGGCAGCGGAGTGTTTATCGCACCGAAGGTAAATCTCGTGACACTCAATCACGATCAGGACCCCGAAAACCGCAGCGCCACAATAGCGAAGCCTGTCGTGATAAACGACAATGTCTGGATCGGTATAGGCGCGACGATCTGCCCCGGAGTTACTGTCGGAAGAGGCAGTATCGTGGCAGCGGGAGCTGTCGTTACAAAGGATGTCCCGGAAAATACAGTGGTTGGGGGCAACCCCGCCAAGATCATCAAAACCATTGAGACAGAAAGGAAGTAATTACAATGTTAGGAAATTTCACTTACTGCAACCCCACAAGGCTGCACTTCGGCAAGGATTCGCTCGATCAGCTGAAAACAGAACTCGCAAATGTCGGCGAGCGCGTTATGCTTGTTTACGGCGGAGGCTCGATAAAGAAAACGGGACTGTACGATAAAATAATTGCCATTCTTAAGGAATGCGGCAAGAAAGTGTTCGAGGATGCCGGTGTTATGCCCAACCCCACAGTAGAAAAGCTGTATGAGGGAGCGGCTGCTGCCCGCGAAAATAATGTCGATTTTATACTTGCGGTCGGCGGCGGCTCGGTCTGCGATTATTCAAAGGCTGTTTCTGTATCCGCGCATTGTGAAAGCGATCCGTGGGAAAAATATTATCTTAAAATGGAGGAACCGACCTGCAGGATAATCCCTGTGGGGTGTATCCTCACTATGGTCGGCACAGGCTCGGAGATGAACGGAGGAGCCGTTATCACCAATCACAAGACCAAACTCAAAATAGGTCATGTATTCGGAACCGAGGTTTATCCGAAATTTGCTGTTCTTGATCCCGTGCTTACCTTTACTCTTCCCGAATATCAGATGAAAGCCGGATTTTTCGATATTATGTCACATATTATGGAGCAGTATTTCTCCGGTACTGATGACAACACCTCCGATTATGTAATGGAGGGGCTTATGCGTTCTCTGATACACAGTTCGAGGATAGCGGTAAAGGAGCCGAGGGATTACGAAGCGAGAAGCAATATAATGTGGACGGCAACATGGGCGCTCAACACTATGGTGGCTATGGGAAAATCCACAGACTGGGAAGTACACATGATAGGTCAGTCTATCGGTGCCTATACCGACGCGACTCACGGAATGACGCTGTCCGCAGTATCGCTTGCGTATTACAGGTATATTATGAATGACGGACTTGATAAATTCGCAAGGTTTGCCGAAAATGTATGGAATGTTGATCCCGCAGGAAAAACAAAAGCGGAACTCGCAGGTGCCGGACTCGATGAAATGGAAAAATGGATGCGTGAGCTCGGACTTGTGATGAATATCACCGAGCTTGGTGTGAAAGAGGAGATGTTTGACGGCATTGCGGAAGGTACATTCCTGCTTGACGGCGGATACAGAAAGCTTACAAAGGCGGCAGTCATAGAAATACTCAGGCAGAGCAGATAAAGAGGATATACAGGTATGGATTGCAAGGAAGAAATAATAGATATGCGTAAGCCGGCTCCGAACGCATCAAGCTACAAGGAAACGGCACAGCTTTTGTTCAGGCTTAATCACACGATGCCGATGAGTGAGGAGTATTACTCAATACTTAAGGAGCTGTTCGGAGACAATATCGGCGAGGGCAGTTATATCGCGCCGCCGCTGCAAATGGTATGCCCGGAAAAAGTGAAAATAGGAAAGAATGTATTTATTAACGGAAATCTGCTGTCTATGTCGAGAGGCGGGATAACCATTGAGGACGATGTTCAGATCGCAGGTAATGTCCAGCTCCTTTCAAATAACCACGACCCGTATGACAGAATGTTATTGACCTGCAAGCCGGTGCTTATCAAAAAAGGAGCGTGGATAGGCGCGGGAGCAACAATACTTCCGGGCTTATGCGTCGGAAGATACGCGATCGTCGGAGCAGGCTCGGTCGTTACCCGCGATGTTCCCGATTACAATGTTGCGGTCGGAAATCCGGCAAAGACGGTCAAAGTCCTTGATCCCGAAAGGTTTGAATAACGGGCGGATAATACAGGAGGTTTTATGAAAAGTAAAGTAATATCATTTTTAGCCGCTTTTTCTGTAATGATTGCTGTTTCCGGCTGTTCATCACAGCCGCAGAGTGCAAGCACACAGAGCACAGCGTCAAGCGAACAGAAAACAGAGGCATCATCGGATATAAAAGAGTCCGTTACGACTGTCGGAGCGCCGGAAGCAACGGAAGCCGATACCGAGGCACAGGATACAGCTTCGGGTGGAGGAACGCTGGTGGTTTATTTTTCGGCAACCGGAACTACGAAAGCTGCCGCCGAGACTGTTGCCCGCGTGACAAACGCAGATCTGTATGAGATCGTACCCTCACAGATATATACTGCCGATGACCTGAATTACAATGACAACAACAGCCGCACCACAATAGAACAGAACGACGGAAGCTCACGTCCCGGCATTTCCGGCGAGATCTCCGGCTGGTCGGATTATTCTGTGGTATATGTCGGATATCCTATATGGTGGGGCGATGCTCCGCACATAATGTTTACTTTTGCGGAAAGCTATGACTTTTCGGGAAAGACCTGCATACCGTTCTGCACCTCCGGCGGCAGCGGCATAGGATCGAGCGGCAGGAATATAGCCTCAAACGCGGGAAGCGGAAACTGGCTTGACGGCACAAGGCTCAGAAGTTCCGGAGAAGAAGAGATACGGGAATGGATAGCGGGACTTGGCTTATAACGCCAATAAAGACAGGAGAGGCTGCCGGATATGAAAAAAATCACGCGAACGATCATAGACGCGGTGATGTCTGTGCTAATCATTGTCCTTATGGCATATCAGATAACGGGCAGACAATTACATGAGTATATAGGAGCGGCTATGCTTGTGCTGTTCATAGCGCACACTGTCCTTAACATCAGATGGTATGCCGGACTGTCAAAGGGAAGATACACTCCGCAGAGAATATGGCATACCGCTGTAAATCTTTGTTTGTTAGTGTGTATTCTCCTGCTCGGATACAGCGGAATGACAATGTCGCAATACGCATTTGCGTTTCTGCCCTCATGGGGCGGGACAG
>JAFTAG010000153.1 GCA_017458655.1 Ruminiclostridium sp.
CCACAAGAATATAATGACCCCCGCGAACGCAAAGCCCAAGCACGTTATCGTTGAAGAACGCACTGAGAAGCTGCGCGAATACGCCGAGACTTCCCCGCTCAACCGCGTTGAGATGTTCGGCACCGATATCGGCATCATCGCGAACGGCGCGGCTTACCAGTACGCGAGAGAGGCGCTCGGCGAGAAGGCTTCCTACTTAAAGCTCGGTATGGTCAATCCCCTGCCCGTGAAGCTCATAAAAGATTTCGCGGCAAAGGTGAAGAAGCTGTACGTTGTCGAGGAGCTCGACGATATCATCGAAACGCACTGCCGCAAGATCGGTCTTGACCCCATCGGCAAGGAGCTGTTCACATTCATCGGAGAGTATTCGCAGACCTACATACGCGAGAAGATACTCGGCGAAAAGAACGAGTTCGTTCAGCTGGAGGACACCATTCCGGTACGCCCGCCCGTTATGTGCGCAGGCTGCCCGCACAGAGGCGTGTTCTACACACTCAAAAAGCTCGGCGTATTCGTAAGCGGCGATATCGGCTGCTACACGCTCGGCTCGGCGGCTCCGCTCGACGCTATGGACACCACCGTCTGTATGGGTGCCTCGATAAGCGGCCTGCACGGCTTCAACAAGGCTATGCGCGGCGAATACGAGGGCAAGGCTGTGGCCGTTATCGGCGACTCTACGTTCATACATTCCGGCATCACGGGACTTATCGACATTGCTTACAACCGCACGAATTCCACCGTTCTCGTGCTCGACAACAGCATCACCGGCATGACGGGACACCAGAACAACCCCGCCAATGGAAAGAACATCTACGGCGACCCGGCGGCAGCGGTTGACCTCGAGGCGCTTTGTCACGCGGTCGGCATCGACAACGTGACGGTCGTTGACCCCGGCGACCTTGCCGAGACGGAGCGCGTCATAAAGGCTGCGCTCGCTGCGGAAGAGCCCGCCGTGGTGATATGCAGAAGACCCTGTGCACTGCTCAAAACGGTAAAGCATAAGCCGCCGTTCAGCGTTGATAAAGACAAATGCAAGACCTGCAAGGCTTGTATGCGCATAGGCTGTCCGGCTATCTCGATAACCGACGGCAAGGCGCAGATAGATAACACACTCTGCGTGGGCTGCGGACTTTGCAGCCAGATGTGCAAGTTCGACGCGATAAGGGAATAAGGAGGACACGAAAATGGCTGAAACAAAGACAATAATGCTCGTAGGCGTAGGCGGACAGGGCACCCTGCTCGCAAGCCGCATACTCGGTAACGTTCTCCTTTCCGCAGGATATGACGTAAAGGTGAGCGAGGTACACGGAATGTCGCAGCGCGGCGGCTCCGTGGTAACATACATCAAATACGGCGACAAGATATTCTCTCCCGTTATCGAAAAGGGCGAGGCGGACGTGATAATCTCGTTCGAGGAGCTTGAAGCCGCACGCTGGCTGCCCTACCTCAAAAAGGGCGGCAAGATAATCACGAACACACAGCAGATAAACCCGATGCCCGTTATCATGGGCGTTCAGGAATACCCGGAAAACCTGACGGAGAAGATACGCGCAAAAGGCGTCGATATCACAGCGATAGACGCGCTCTCGCTCGCTGAACAGGCGGGAAGTTCCCGTGCTGTGAACGTCGTGCTCATGGGACTTATCTCAAAGACTGCGGGATTTCCCGAGGAAGCATGGCAGGCAGCGCTTGACGCGTGTGTCCCCAAGAAAGCGATAGATATCAACAAGAAAGCGTTTGAACTCGGGCGCGGAGCATGACGGTACGCCGAAAGAGCATCGCCGCGCGCTGGTTCACCAACAGCTTCAGCATAGTTGCCGCCCTTCTTGTAGTGATCGATGTGGCGGCATACTTTCTGCTGAGGAGCTACTATTACGGCGCTGTGCGGCAGTACATCGAAACACAG
>JAFTAG010000154.1 GCA_017458655.1 Ruminiclostridium sp.
AGCAGCCGCCCGAAGTCATCAAGGTCGCTCTTGGAAGTGAGTATCTTTTCCGCTTCGTCAACGAGCTGTTTCATTTCGAGCAGTTCCGCGGTCTTATCTACTATCGCTTTTTCCTGCTTAACGGAAATTTCCGACGAATAACGCGAAAATCCCGTGAAGAACAGCATAAGCTTGGAGTTGAGCGCTTTCTTGCGGTCGATGCCGATTATTACGGGATTGACCACAAAGCCGTCCGCAGAAAAATCTATCCTGTTGAAGCCGCCCACAGCACACGCGATCTGATCCTGTACGCCGCCGCTCTCCGCGCAGAGGGTGCGTTCGAGATATATCGCTTCTTCCGCCAGTCTGCGCTGGCTGACGTACTTTCCTTTCAACAGGTGGAACGCGTTGAGCATTCCCACGGCAAACGCGCTGCTCGAAGCGAGTCCCGACCTTGCGGGAAGATCGGCCTCGTACACGAGCCTTATGTCGCGCATATCAAGGTATTTCATAGCCTCGCGCACGGACGGGTGCTTTATCTCGTCCACCGAATTTACTCTCTCGATAACGCCGTAGGTTATCTGCGTCGAGTAGTCGAAGAACGGCGGCAGGTGCTTTACCGTAACATAGCAGTATTTGTCGAACGATGTTGAGATCACGCTCCCGCCGTGCTCCTTATAGAAAGCGGGGAAGTCGGTGCCGCCGCCGAAGAATGACATTCGCAGCGGAGTCTGGGTGATGACCATTGTCTTTACGTCCTTTCGGATATGTATTTCCGCTTTACCCTGCAGACGGCGGGGTAAAGCAATTGTTAATTGCCAAAATTATTTTGCGTAAATGACAGAAGACTGTCATATCTCTCCGCGCCTTCGGGTGCGCCGTCGGGGAGTTCGTTCCCGAGGAAAACAGTCTTGCGGCAGCCCGCATTTTTTCCGCACAGCAGGTCGTTGAGCCTGTCGCCGACCATTACCGAGCGGGAGATGTCGATGTTGTATTTTTCGGCGGCCTGCAGGATAAGTCCGGGCTTTGGCTTGCGGCAGCCGCAGTCGAATTTCAGCTCGGGACGTTCGCCGTCAAAACCCTTGTCGGGGTGGTGCGGGCAGCAGAAGATGTCGTCGAGATAAGCGCCCTCGTCGCCGAGCAGCGCCTCCAGCCGTCCGTTGATCTCGTCGAGCTGTTCAAATGTGCAGTCGCCGCGTGCAACTACGGGCTGATTGGAGATCATTATCGCGAGCATATCGCTGCGGTTTATCATCTTAACGGCCTCGGCAACACCCGGGATAAGCTCTATCATATCGGGGCTGGTCACGAAGCCTTTGTACACGTTGAGAGTTCCGTCGCGGTCGAGGAACACCGCTCTCTGCTTAGACGAGAGGTTGCGCGCGGAGACCTTTCCGGAGCGCACATCGGCGCATACTTCCGCATAGCGCCCGGGAGTTCCCATATCCTTGATGTATTCGGGCGACTCGTAGGCATACACGCGCCTTTCGTTCACGAGGGGAGTGAGTATGTCACGGTCAAGGTCGCGCTTGCTGCCGTCGAGAAAACGCTTTATTTCAGCTTTTCTGAGTATATGTACGCCCGCGTTGACGCGGTTCCGGTAGCTCGAACGCAGCTCGCCCTTCTTATACCATTTCTCCGCGAGAAAGTCCTTTCCCACAGCGAGCAGGGAGCTGTCAAACGGGTGGGAGTTCGGGTGGACGAGCACGGTAGCCGCCCCGCCGTGTGCAAAGTGGAAATCCCGCATACGCGAAAGGTCGATGTCCATTACCGCATCGGCGTTAAGGAGATAAAAGTCGTCGGATAGGCTGTCGTACAGGTGATACAGCGCGCCCGCGGTGCCGAGAGGTTCCGTCTCGCGGAAGTATTTTATCCTGCACCCGAGGCGGCTCCCGTCGCCGCAGCTTTCCTCGATCATTGCGCCTAAGTGGCCGGTGACAAGCGTTATGTCGGTAAATCCCTGCCTTACCGCGCAGTCTATCACGCGATGCAGCACCGGGACGCCCTCGACGGGTATCAGCGGCTTGGGTATGTCGCTTGCGACAGATGCTATGCGAGTGCCTTTGCCGCCCGCCATTATCACGATATCCATAAGTATCGGTTCACTTTCTGTAGTTGTCCTTGTTTATCTTATAGTCCTCGTAGGTGCGGCGAATGCCCTCTCTGAACGATACCGAGGGCTTCCAGCCGAGGGAGAACAGCTTCGATGAATCGAGCAGCTTTTTCGGTGTGCCGTCCGGGTGGATATGGTCGAACACGATGTTTCCGGTAAATCCCACCGTCTCGGCAACTATCTTTCCGACCTCGCTCATCACGATATCTTCGCCGTAGCCTATGTTGACCCACGACATTCCGGGAGTTCCCTCGGGTTCGCCGCGGTCGCCGGAGTAGTTCTGCATAAGGAACACTATAGCGTCGGCAAGATCGTCTATGTACATGAATTCGCGCATTGCGGTGCCGGTTCCCCACATCTCGACGGTGTCCTTTCCGGTCTCTTTCGCCTCGTGGAACTTGCGTATCAGCGCAGGGATAACGTGGGAATGCTCGGGGTCGTAGCTGTCGCCGGGGCCGTAGAGGTTGCAGGGCATCACGGAAATGAAATCGGCACGTTCGGGGTGGTGGGTATTGAGATATTCGCACAGCTTCAGACCGGCTATCTTTGCTATCGCGTAGCCCTCGTTCGTCTGTTCGAGCGGTCCCGTAAGCAGGTAATCCTCGCGTATGGGCTGCGGGGACTCACGCGGGTAGATGCAGCCGCTCCCCACGAAGCAGAATTTTTTAACGCCGTTCTCGTAAGCCGCCATTATGGTGTTGAATTCCATCATCGTATTGAGGTAGAGAAATTGGTCGAGAGCGGTGCGGTTGGCTTGAATGCCGCCGACCTTTGCGGCTATCATAAAGACGTAGTCGGGCTTGTTTTCGGCGAAATAGCGGTCAACGGCAGCCTTGTCGGTGTAATCGAGCTCGGAGTGCGACGGCTCGAGAATGTTGACGAAGCCGAGCTCACGGAGCCTACGTACCGCCGCCGACCCGAGCAGACCCTTTGCTCCCGCGACGAGTATCTTGTCGTTTTTTTCCATAACGTGTTTTGAACGCAAAATGACCACCCCATAAAAATTCATTATTATGATCGCTATCAGCGACTTAAGGAAATTTCTGTTTTACCGCTTAAGTCGTGGACAATGTTATTATTGCTATTATACCATAAAACATATCTTTTTGCAAGTGTTTTTTGTACATTTTTCCACAAAAAGCATTGACTGCGATCGGAGAAGATCTTTGTTTTTCGTTTGATTTGCAAACAGCGGAAAAAAGAGCCTGCCCTGTATCACTGACAGGGCAAGCTTGCTGAAATCTTCGTCATATCGTCCAGGTACGGGCTTTTTTATAGCGTATGATCGCTATGACAACGAGCAGCACGAGCGCGGCCGCCGAGAGTATCAGACCCTCGGGGAGCAGGTGAGAGGTATATTCGAAGCGGATATCGTGTGTTCCCGGCTCGAGCATTGCCCCCATAAACACGCCGTTTGCCTTGTAAATGGGGACCTGCTTTCCGTCAACATACGCTCTCCAGCCTTTCAGATATACGAGGTTCACGGAGAGCATCTTTTCTTTGGAAACGGTGATATGCCCGGTGAGCGTATTGGTCGAGAGCTGCGGGTCTTCGAGCTTCTCGCGGGTGAGGAGATCGTATGCGTCGGTGAATACCGTTCGCGGGACGGCCGAAACGTAGAAGTCCTCGTAATTGAACGGCGAAGCGAATTCCAGCAGATCCACATCGTTCTCGTGATAGCCGAGCGATATGGTGTAGGTATCGTTCGGGAATATCCAGTTGTAGTCGGAGTACCGGTTGTGTATCACCGAATAGTAGGTCGTTTCGCGGTCGGCGTTGATCATTATCAGCTGTTTCTGCAAGCTGTGCCGTATTTCCTCGTCCACGCCGGTGAAGGTGATATATACAAAGCAGTCGGAAACATCATCGTTTATCGTTACCGTGTGGTCGTAGCAGGTCATACCGAGCGAGGTCGTTCCGCGGAGCCTCTTTTCGGTGCCGATCGAGCATTTTTTCGCGTATTCCGCACTGCTGCGCTTCATTCCCTCCGGTATCTCCAGACCCTCAAAATACATCTCGTTCATAGCCGCGTACGGCAGGACATCGGAACCGAACGAGTCGAAGCGCGCCTTGTCCGCGGCGGTGTCGTAGGTAACTCCCACCGGCAGGGCATAGGTGTTATGATAAGCGAACATAAGGTCACCGTTCTCATAGCCGTCCCGCACTTTTTCAAGACCGTAGATCCCCGATATCGGTTTGTCGGAGTAGAAGGTGCTTACTCCGAACAGTGAGTGGAGCGGCTCCTTATGAGCCATATCCCGCACCTCCACCTTTGATGGGAGACTGAAACAGTCCTGTCCGCACCGGTGCAGGAATGCCATAAGGTCATTGTTGATAAGACTTTTGAAATATACGATCACAGGCTTGCCGTGAAGCAGACCCTTGTTTTCAAATACCATTTCGGTAAAATAATCATTATCATTAACACTAAGCGGTGTACTGTCATCATCTTCGGAGATCTCTTCCGTATCGGAGGTGTCGGGGTCACTTACGGAGTAGTATTCCGTGGGCAAGGTCGCTATCCTTGAGTAATCCGCGATACGGCCGAATGTGCCGTCGCCGTTCTCTATGCCCGAGTATGTGTTCAGTATATCCGACTCGAGGGAATCGGAGTAGGTGATGAGCTTGATTATCCCGTCATTGATAGAACCGTTGTCGGAGAGGTATAGGCAGGACGCGGCGATGATACACACGGTGAGCAGGGAAGCTGCAGCCCGTGCATATTTTTTAACAAGCAGGAACACCCACATCGCGGCTATCACGGCCGCCCCCGCGATGATCAGATACGGAGTTACCTTGTTGAACCGCAGGAGATATGCGATATATACGATAAGGAGCGTTCCGCATACGCATATAAGCGTGAGGCGGAGAGCCTTCCCGAGCGCGGGACGCCTGGCAAGCTTTTCCCTGATTCCCGCAAAGAAGCCCGCGATCCCGGACAAGGCGCGTTCGGAGAAGGGCAGCAGCGTGAACAGGAGCGCCAGCGTCAGCCACAGTGCCGCGATACCGAACCACCCGAATGAAGCGAGAACGATATAAACAGCGGACACGACTGTTGCGCCGATGACCTGTTTTTTTTCGAGACGGCCGCCGAGCCCGCAGCACATATCCACACAAAGGAAGCACAGCAGCAGCGCGGGTATCTCCCCCCAGCGCACGTCCATATATCTGAACCCGTTCATACCGCTCCGAAGTATCGGCAGCGACAGCAGCACCGTCATAACGAGGGTATATGATCTCACCTCGTTCTTCTTTCCGTCGCTCACAAAGAAGAAGAACGCGATGAGCGGCAGGATCGCCGGGCAGATGCCGGTTTCCGATAAATACATACGATTGAACGGCGCGAGGTAGTCCGCAAGATAGTCAAGGCTCGGCGTGAGCAAGGCGGCCATATCAACGGAAAGATCTTCGTTTGAGCGTATGCTCGTGAAATAGTCGCTCAGCGCGGGGAGTATGATAAAGCCCGCCAGCGCCACGCCGAGAAGAAATGCTCCGAAGCAGCGTATGAAGCAGGCTCCGAGGTTCTTAAGATACTTTTCGGGATATACGAACCGGACGCGTATCAGCGCGAACAGCACCACGAACGGTATCGAATACACAAGGTTGATGTAGCCCCACAGCGATATCCAGAAAACGGTCAGCGGGAACAGCAGAAAGCCCTTTTTGCATATCAGCTTGTCGATGCCCGCGATAAGCAGCGGGAAGCCTATGGCGACATACAGCAGGTGCTGGTTTATCATCTCCATTGAGAAGAAGCTGCAGCAGAATACATAGAACGGGCTGAAAAATCCCGATATCAGCGGGTCTTTCCCGAAATACACGCACATATAGTAAAACGTGAGCCCCGAGATGTAGGTGAGGAGTGCTGTGCCTATGCCGTAAAAAACGTGAACGGCGCTTTCGGGAACGAGCGGAAGAAAGATATAGAAAGGCAGGAAGGGAATATAGTCGGGGTAAACGCTCGTCCAGAGGTCGGCACCGTACAGGAAGTCGGTGCTTATCAGCGGAAGGGCGGGGGAGCCGCTCGAAAAGCTGTCAAAGAACGATATAAGGTCACGTCTGAATTCCATGGTGTAGGGATAGTATTGTATCAGAGCGTCACCGCCGATAAGCGAGCCGGTAGCGAGATAATGCGGCAGCAGAGCTATCGCGAAATATGCCGCGAATAAAACGGTGTATATGACGGCGCCCGCGATGAACGGGCGCTTCTTTCCCGTGCGCAGACGGTCGTATATGCGGCAGATGAAGCCGTCGTAGCGTTCAAGTATTTTCGTCATTTGTTATCCTCCCCGGGATAATTCTCCGCAGTCACGGCTTTATCGTTCCCGGAGCTTACTACGGAGCGCTTTTTCAACCGCCGCTTCACAATGCAGATAATTATTAACAGCACCGCGGCGGCGGCAGTTATCAGCAAGCCCTCGGGCAGATACGCGGTAACGTATTCGAGCCGTATGTCGTGTGTTCCGGCGGTCAGCGGAAGCCCGATAAATACGCCGTTGGCCTTGTATATCGGCGCCTGCCGACCGTCAACATACGCTCTCCAGCCTTTCAGCGCAACGAGGTTTATGACAAGCGCCTTGTCTTCCGAAACAGTGACATTTCCCGTGAGCGTATTCTCCGAAAGCGCGAGGTCTTCGAGCTTCTCGGCGGAAACATTCTCATATGCGGAGATATAGACCGAAGTGGGGACGGCCGAAATGTAAAAATCCGTATAGCGGAACGGCGTGACGAATTCGAGCTTATCGACGTCCTCCGTGTGATGTCCGAGCGATAAGGTGTAGGTGTCCGAAACATACTGCCACTCCCATGTGGAAATACGGTTATGTATCTGTGCCATAGCCGTCTTATCGTCGTCGATAGTGATAAATATCTTTTCGAACTGACTGTTCGGATTTGCCTCCACATACACGCCGCGGAACGTTATATAAAGAAAGCAGTCCGACACATCGTCCTTGATATGGACGGTGTTGTTATAGCAGTCCATTCCGTAGGAGGTGGTACCGCGGAAGCTGCTCTCATGCGTAAAATCGCACAGCTTCGCGTAGGAGATGTCGCTCCCGGACATATTCTCCGGCACAGGCTCGCCTTCAAGATAGACCTCGTTCATTGCCGCGAAGGGGAATTCGTCGGGACGAAGCGCCTCATAGCGCTCTTTTTCCATAATGTTGGAGTAAGTCGAGCCCGCGGGGAGCGCGTACTTGTTACGGTACATAAATATCCCGTCGGGGTTGTCCGTATCGTCGTGTATCTTCTCGACCCCGTAAATATTGTTTATGCTGTTGAAGGCATATAATTTCCGCAGCCCCAGAAGAGACATCAGCGGTTCCTTCGCACTGAAGCCCGGCAGGTTGTTGATACCGTCGATAGAGCTCTGATCCTGACAGATCCTCGTGAATAAGCCGAAAAGGTCTTTGTTGATGACGCTCTTGAAAATGTCGGAATCAAAGATATCGTATCGGAGCGAAAGATCGCCGACTATAAATTTGTCGATGTACTTGACGGTATCTTTTGCCTCTCCGGCTTCGGATCCGGAATTGTCATTGAACATTATGTGAAGTGAAGGATCGTCCGAGCTTTTCATCATTAAGCTGTCACGGTTGAGGCAGGCAGCCCGTCCGAATCCGCCGTCGTCGTTCTCGGGTCCGGTCTCGTTTTTCATCAGCTCGATACCGTCCTCCGTCAGTTCCGTGACCATATAAAAGTAACTGCTGTCCTCCTTGAGCGCAGCGGCGTGAAGTGCGCCGCTCACGATCAGGCAGGCACTGCACAGGAGAGCGATCGCGCGCTTTGCCTTCCCGAATACGAGTGCGGCGATGCAAGCGGCAGCAAACGCGATAATGGCCGTGATGAGCGCAGCGAATGCGAATTTGCAGGTCAAGGCGTAAACGAAGTATAATATCAGTCCTAAGCCCGCGACAATGAAAATTCCCAGAGAGACCGCCTTTGACGCGGGAGTGGGAGCTTTCAGAAAGGCGATGATCTTCTTTATAAGCTCTCCGGCTCCGTCAAGCGCTTTTTCCGCAAACGGCATCATCGTGAACAGCAGCACCGCACACAGCAGTATCACCGCAGCATTGGACAGCCCCACCGCGATCAGAGCGAGATATATCACCGACAGCACCGATGTGAAGATGACCTGCTTTTTGCAGTTCCCCGCGGAGAACTCGTGTATGATATCCTCGGCGGCGCTTACACAAAGAAAGCACATCAGCATCCCCGGAACGGAGCCCCAGCGGCAGAGCGTGTAGCGGAAGGCGTTGAGAGCGTACCGCACTATAGGGAGCGACACGAGCAGTATCATTACGGCGGAGTACCATTTGAGCTCCCTGCTGCCCTTCACTTTAGAGAAGCTCCATATCACGAACGGGATCCCCACGGACAAGATACCGCTTGACACGTTGAAATAGTCGGTCGAGGGTTCAAGCATCTGCTTCAGATAACCGATATCCGGAATGAGCAGCGAGCCGATATCAAGCTCTATCTGCTCCGTTACGCGCGCGCCGTTCAGATAGTCGGAAATGCACGGGAGGAGTATCACGGCGCCCATTGCGAGGCCGAGCAGACAGGCTCCCGCACCGCGGAGAAAGCAAATTCCGAGGCTGCGGAAATAGCTTTTCGGGTAAACGAAATACACGCGAATCAGCGCGAATACCACCACGAAGGGTATCGTATAGAAAAGCTGTACGATACCGGAGAGCGAGAGCCAGCATACCGCCAGCGGGAACAGCGCGAAGCCTTTTTTGGTTATTATCCTGTCGATACCGACTGTCAGCACCGGCATCGATATCAGTATATACAGCAGCTGCTGGTTGGGGAGCGCGGTGTGGAACGTATTCCCGCAAAAAGAGAAGAATGCGGAGAAGAAGCCGGCGATCAGCGGATCCTTGCCGAAATGCCGGCACATAAAGAAAAACGCGAGACCGGCGAGGTACAGCATAAGCACGGAGCCTATCGCCCAATAATTATGCACTGCGTAAAGAGGCACGAGCGGCAGGAAGATATAATACGGCAGGAGTGGCAGGAAATTGGGGACGACGGAAGTCCAGTCATCGCTGCCGAACGCGAAATTCATACTTATCATCGGGACGGTGGGGGAGCCGTTCCCGAGGCTGTCGAAGAACGATATCAGCATTCGTCTGAACTCTATCGCGTAGGGGTAGAACTGAGCCACCCCGTCCCCGCCCATAAGGGTGCCCGTATCGAGCAGCACCTTGAGGTAAGACGAGCAGAACAGCAGTGCGAACATAGCGCTGTACAGCAGTAAACCGGCTGCGAGTGCTCTTTTCGGTTTTTCGTGCAGGTATGAGCTGAAAGATCTCAACTTTTGTTCCATAAAGTTTTTTCCTTTTTGCCGTGGTGTAGTTTTGGCGCCGTGCGCGGCGAGTGTCCGCCGGTATGCGGCGTGTGCCCGCCGGGGTGCAGTGTAGTTTTCTTTTCGCCCGCAGGAAGGATCGTGCCGCTTTTCGGCATCTCTGCCTGCGTGGCGACCTACTTTCCGTCCGAAGCGACGGAGAAGTATGGCGTCTCGTACCGAGCCGCTAAAGGGCGCGTATCGCCGTCTTGTCAAAGAAGGTTGCGATAGCGCAGTTTGCGTAGGGATAAATTCGGATTTTTGAGATTATTATGCGATCAGAAGTGTCTGATGCAGGCAACCTCTTTGACGAGACGGCGACGGAATTAAGCGGGAAAGCCCCGGTTTATCGCTGTCGCGCTCACATCGGGGTACTCTCCGTATATCAGGTCAATGTAGTGAAGAACACGCTTGTATCTGCGGTCGGGTCGGGCGCTCGGCTCGACGAAGGTATGGGAACTGCTTGCGGCGGGGTAATGTCATTTCAACGAAAAACCGACCTGTACCGGTCGGCTTGTGTTTCGTAAGATCGTAAGTATAGATTTTCTTGCTGCTTCACAACAAACGGACAATTTTAGTGAATAATGAATAGTGAATAATTGTGTTGCGCGCTTATTCAAATATGCGGCGAAGCCGCTTCCGTAACTATTCACTATTCACTTTTCATCTCTCCGGGGATAGGTTCTTTAGCATTATCTCGGTGAGCTCCTCGAAGGGGCGGCTGAACCAATTCTTTTCGGTCTTTTTTATGAGGACGGTATTTTCCTCGGGTATGCCGAGCTTTTCCATATTTATGGAAAAATCGGTCATAAGGAAGAATTTCCACTTATAGACATAGCTCTGGTGGGCTATCATATCGTGCAGCTTTTCGTAAGTCGTTTTTGTGGAGGCGTTATCGCGTCCGAAGGTTACGATCGTAAGGAAGACCTGTGAGGGGCGTTCCTCCTCGGGGGTATTTGCGAGGCGCACACCGACCTTATCCATTAAGTCCGCGGTGCGGTCGAGCATTACGCAGGCTCCGCTCCCGTCGCTGTCGGCGAGCTCCTTTACCCTGAACTTTTCGAGGGGCGTATTTACCACGGACAGGTCGTGCGAGCGGGTGAAGCGTGTGCCGGAGACGTTCTGCTGTCTGCCGGTAGCTCTCAATGCGGCGCCGAACTTTTTTATCGCCTTGACTGCGTTATCGTGCTGAGAAGCGGGGATATCGTTGCAGTCGAAAGCGAACAGCTGCAATGTCAGTTTGTCATTCATTTAAGATGTCCTCCTCGATAAAAAATCATATCGGCGGCCGTGAAGCTGTAGCCGAAATCGTTTGCCGCGAGCGCGATGAGCTCACGGTCGGTCTTGCTTTCGTTGAAGCATCGAAGCTCTTTTGCCCGCCTGTTCACTTTTTTTTCTGAGCAGGCAGTTTGTGGTCGTATCATAAAGAAATCTGTCGTAATTCATCGGACACTACCCCTCCGGAAATATAACAATGCTATTATAACATATTACCTATATAAATGTCAAGTGTTTTTGTAAACAGTGACAAATTTTATTTTTCGGGGGAGCCTGCGCACAAAATGCGCAACGGCGCGAAATGTTTGCGCAAAGCCGGGACTCGTTGCGCAAAGCGTATTTACAATCTTGTGAAATATAGCTAAAAAAATTTG
Organism: Ruminiclostridium sp.; assembly: GCA_017458655.1. Classification (GTDB taxonomy): domain Bacteria; phylum Bacillota; class Clostridia; order Oscillospirales; family Ruminococcaceae; genus Ruminiclostridium_E. The sequence continues at coordinate 11,096 of JAFTAG010000154.1, forward strand.
ACTGTGTTTGTAAAATGTGTCAATTGACACAGCTTGGAATATATGATATGATGAATAAGAAATAAGGAATGCGCAATCGTTTGCGCTTGTGTGATACAGCGATCGGAGTACATATGAAGAAAACGCTCGGGATAACCGCGATGCTGCTCGCGGCGGCGATGCTCACTTCCTGCTCGTCGGGACAGCAGCCCGCTTCACAGACGCAGGAGGATACAACAGGGGTCTCCGCGAAAACGGGGGACGGCAATGCCGCAAAAGACACGGCGCAGACCGACGGAGCCGCGCAGACAACGGAAGAGGCTCCCGCGGCACAGGCTCCCGCAGAGCATAAGTCGTTACCGAGCGACAGCCTCTATGTTAAGAAGGTCGATGGGCTGAGCGACGAGTTCTTCCTCGGCTGCGACATATCAAGCGTTATCTCGCTCGAAGAAGCCGGCGTAAAATTTTACGACTGGGACGGCAACGAGAACGACCTGTTCGATACCCTCGCACAGTCGGGCGTCAACTGCATTCGCGTGCGCATCTGGAACGACCCTTTCGACGCGCAGGGAAACGGCTACGGCGGCGGCAACTGCGATATCGAGACCGCCTGTAAGATCGGCAAGCGCGCTGCGGACGCGGGACTTAAGCTCCTCGCGGACTTCCATTATTCCGACTTCTGGGCGGACCCCTCCAAGCAGATGTGCCCGAAGGCGTGGGTCGGAATGGAGATAGAGGAGAAGAAGGAAGCGCTGTACGAATACACGAAGGACTGCCTCCAAAAGCTGAAAGACGCGGGCGCGGACGTCGCCATGGTGCAGCTCGGCAACGAGACCAACGGCAAGATGAGCGGCGAAAAGATATGGATGAACATCTACTATCTTATGGACGCGGGCTCGAGAGCTGTGCGTGAGGTGCTCCCCGACGCGCTGGTGGCGGTGCATTTCACCAACCCCGAGAGCGCCGACAATATGCTTAATTACGCGTCCAAGCTCAAATATTACGACCTCGATTACGATGTCTTCTCGACCTCGTATTACCCCTATTGGCACGGCACTCTCGACAACCTCACATCGGTGCTGAAAAAGGTCAACGAGACCTACGGCAAGAAAGTTATGGTCGCCGAGACGTCCTACGCCTACACCCTCGAAGACGGCGACGGCAGCGGTAACTCTATCGGCGATGTGATAAACTACGAAAAGCCGTACCCGTTCACGGTGCAGGGGCAGTCAAGAGAGCTCCGCGACATCGTTCGGGCGGTAGCCGATACCGGCGACTGCGGCATAGGCGTGTTCTGGTGGGAGCCTGCGTGGCTGCCTGTTCCCGGTGAAACGTGGGAGGAACGCTCCGAAAAGTGGGAGAAATACGGCGCGGGCTGGGCTTCAAGCTACGCCGCGGAATACGACCCCGACGACGCGGGAAAATACTACGGCGGCAGTTCGTGGGAAAATCAGGCTATGTTCGGCTTTGACGGCAAGCCGCTCGAATCCCTCAAAACGTGGGGGCTGGTCTATACCGGCAACGAGATAACGCCCACGGTCGATGCACTCAAAGACGCGGAGATCACCGTCAAGCTCGGCGAGCCGATAACGCTCCCGGAAACGGTGTTCGCGATATACACCGACGGCTCGGAGAACGAAGTCCCGGTCGTGTGGGAGTCTGCCGACCTCGAAGCGTGGACGAACGGCGAGCCGGGGAACTACACGCTTAACGGCGAAGCGGGCGGTATGTCCGCCGTGTGCAGGGTGCACATGGTCGATGCGAACTACGCCCTCAATTTCAGCTTCGAGGACGAAGACCGCTCGATGTGGGTGATCGAGAACATCAACGACAAGACGACTCAGATAGACTATCAGAAGAAAGCTCTCGACGCGGTAACGGGCGACTTCGCACTCCATTTCTGGGGCGAGAAGGGCACAGAGCTGCGTGCGTATCAGACAGTGACCGATATCCCCGCGGGGAACTACTCCCTCACCGCCTCGATACAGGGCGGCGACGGCGGAGACGATCAGACCATATACATCTACGCGTATGTGAACGACGATGAGAGCGCCATGCTCACGGCTCCCGCGGAGCTTGTCGGCTATGCGCAGTGGCAGGAGCCCAAGGTCACCGGTATCACCGTGAACGAGGGCGACACGGTCACGATAGGCGTTTACGTCAAAGCCGGCAGCGGCTCGTGGGGAACGGTGGATGACTTTCTGCTCAACCCGCAGAAACAGTGAACAGTTAACAGTGAACAGTTAACAGTTGTGGTGTCGCTTCGCGACATATCCGAATTGTGACAAAGCGGAGAGTTTTATGCTCCGAACGCACAATTGTGATAATTGTAAGTGACACTTTCGGGTCTCGTCACGATTCCAAACCGTTCGCGAAGCGGACTCCAATAAAAGTTAACAGTTAACAGTGAACAGTTGTGGTGTCGCTTCGCGACATATCTGAATTGTGACAAAGCGGAGAGTATTGTGCTCCGACC
>JAFTAG010000155.1 GCA_017458655.1 Ruminiclostridium sp.
CCTTATGCACACCATATCGGCGCTGGAGAGCCTGAACGACTTTTCAAGAGGTTTTCGTTTTGGTGCGAAGTTCATGCTTGATATTCTCGGTAAGGACGAGAGCAAATAATGTACATAAGCCTGCGTATCACACGATGCGCAGGCTTTTGTCTGTTTTGACTGATTTTCAACTGTTATTTTCATTCGTTGGCAGGGTGCTTTATCATTGATTTCGGGTCTTGGGTGGAGTATAATTATAGGCAGGAAGAAGAGAGGTGCCATACATTGTCGAAAACATACTTCTAAACAAACCGCATAACAAAGCCAAATCTCCCTGCTTAACAAATAAGCGTACAGCTTTATTCAACTGTACGCTTATTTGCTATATGTTTGCAAAGTAATATTCGGAAGCCTTTGATTTGCACAGCGTCAGCATTCATAGTTTATGCTTGAAATATGTCATATACTGTGATATAATTATTATATGCTATGAATCGAGACGAGGCAACAGACATGAGAATTGCAACCGATATTAGTGAGAACTGGCGGTTTATGAAGCTGCCCGATAATGGAGATACTGCAGCAGATGATGTGACTGCGGTAAGGTACAATGACAGCGAGTGGGAGAGCGTCGATTTACCGCATACATACAATGCCGTAGACGGTGTATTTGGTAGATCGGGCGCTTGCGAGGGCGACGAGAATTATTACCGCGGCAAGGTATGCTATCGCAAGCACCTTTTTCTGAGCACGGAAGATATTGAAGACAAAAGGACATTTATAGAATTCGGTGCAGCTAACACCACCGCCGGACTGTATGTGAACGGCAGTTTTGCGGGCAGTCACGAGGGCGGATATTCCTTATTCAGATTTGACATTACAAAGCTGCTCGTTTCGGACAGCGAGAATATCTTCTCTGTTATCGTGAGAAATGCTCCCACGACTTACATAGCGCCGATAACCGATCAGGGAGATTTTACAAAAATGGGCGGGCTGTACCGTGCTGTATGTCTGCTCTCCGTTCCTTCGGTACATATTGCACTGTGCGACTGCGGCTCATCGGGAGTATACATCACGCCTGTGAATATCACGGAAAACAGCTGCGATGTGAATATCAGAGTGCTGCTTGAAACCGCCGGTAAAACTCCGGAGGAAATGACGGTTTGCGCCGCAATTTATGATGAAAATGAAAAGATCGGTGAAGCTGCCGCGCAGGTCGGTTTTGCAGATAACAGCGAGGTTTGCCTTTCCGTCCATATTGATAATGTAAGGCTTTGGCAGGGGCGCAGGGATCCGTACCTTTACAGCGCAGAAATAAAGCTATGCGATAACGGAAATGTTATCGACAATGTCCGTGAGACCTTCGGTGTCAGAACATACCGCATCGACCCCGAGCACGGATTTTTTCTGAACTGGAAGCACCTCGATCTGCACGGCGTGAATTATCATCAGGACAGCTATGAAAACGGATGGGCGATGACGGACGAGCAGCGCAGGCGTGACTACGGACTGATGTGCGAACTTGGCTGCACGGCGGTGAGAATGGCGCATTACCAGCACGATGCGAATGAATACGCCCTCTGCGACAGGCTCGGCTTGTGCGTGTGGACAGAGATCGGGATAGTGAACAGAATGGCAGCTGGCGACGATCTGAAAATTGACGGGAGATTTGCCGGAAATGCCCGCCAGCAGCTTCGTGAGCTGATACGGCAGAACTACAACCACCCAAGTATTATAGTGTGGGGAATTTCCAACGAGCTGCATCAGATGAATGATGAAATATTCGCCCTGTATAAGGAGTTGAACGAGCTTGCGAATACCGAGGACATCACACGGCTGAAGACCTTCGCAGATGCGCAGTTCTGGGGGAAGTTCCTTGAATTGCCCGGAGATGTTGTCGGGTATAACAGATATTTCGGCTGGTATCACGACGCGGGACCCGCCGATATGTTCGGGGAATGGTGTGACAGGTATCATGCCGAAAAAGAAAGCCGCCCGATCTGCATAAGTGAGTACGGCGGCGGTGGAGCTATAACTCAGCACAAGGACTGCATCGACTGGCAGAACGATATCGACCCTTGGGGCGAAAGGCATTACGAAAATTACCAGTCGGAGCTGC
>JAFTAG010000156.1 GCA_017458655.1 Ruminiclostridium sp.
CCCCCAAATATTCTATAAGTATATCACATTTCGTAATAAAAATCAACACCCAATTTGTTGAAATTGAGAAAATTATCTGAAAATTGCATCAAACCCACCCGCGGGAGCAGAGAGCCGCTTACGCTCGAGAGAACAGAGAGCCGCTATCGCTCGAGAGAACCAGAGAGCCGCTATCGCTCGAGAGAACAGAGGCCGCTTACGCTCGAGAAACGTGTCTCGCCTGAGGGCGAGCCACCTGGGGAAAAGGAAACCTTTCTTGGAAGAAAGGTTTCCTCTCCCCCAGACCCCCACTCTTTCGAAAAAACCGTATTGGCTTCGCAATTGGACTTATAGAGACTGCTCCTATTGCAGAATTGTACTGTTCGGGCAGCACAACACAGCTCGCCGCAAGCAGTCACCCATTCCCTCATCGAGCCGAGCGCCCGACCCGACCGCACATACAAGCGTGTTCTTTTCCGCATTGGCCTGATGTACGGAGAGTACCCCGATGTGAGCGCGACAGCGATAAATCGGTGCATTCCCGCTTAATTCCGTCGCCGTCTCGTCAAAGAGGCTGCCTACACATATAATTTCATAGGAGCACTTGACTTTTCGATCAGTCTAAACATTATTATACGCGCCGCACTCCCGCAGCCTTCTTTGACAAGACGGCGATACGCGCCCTTTAGCGGCTCGGTACGAGACGCCATACTTCTCCGTCGCTTCGGACGGAAAGTAGGTCGCCACGCCGGCAGTGATGCCGAAAAGTGCACAATTTTTCTTGCGGGCGAAAAGAAACCGCACTGCACCCCGGCGGGCATTCGCCGTACCCCGGCGGGCTCATTTCAATCGGCCTTACCGCGTTTAACGCGGTAGTTCTGCGTTTCCTCCCCCGCAAAAAACACCTTTTTGCGGACATACGCGAACCTGTCCTTGCAAAGATTGACTTTTCCTGCGCCTTTTACAATGATCTCACGGCATTGCCGCACCCTCAGCCGGGTAGGCTCCACCCCGCAGCGTTTCAGCTCGGAAGCTATAACGCGGAACATCACCGCGTCCGGCAGCTCCGCGAGCCTGCGGGAGTCATACCCTCTGTGTCCGGCTCGTGTAACGCGGCATTCCTCCGCGCACTTCGCCGAGTATTCCGCCAGAAAAGCCTCGTCCTCCCCCACCGCCTCGGTCATTCTCGACACCGCCGCGATAAACGACGGGTTGAACTCCCTCAGCAGCGGGATAACGCTGTGCCGTATCTTGTTGCGCGTGCAGTCGTCGATAAGGTTGGTGCTGTCGGTGACGTATGCTATACCGTGCTCCGTGCAGTACCGCTCGGTGTCCTCACGGGTGCAGTATATCAGCGGCCGTATGAAGCTCCCGCGCACCGGCGGTATTCCCGACAAGCCTTTCGTGCCCGTCCCGCGTATAAGGTTCATCAGTACGGTCTCGGCGCTGTCGTTCGCGGTGTGCGCGGTAGCGATGATACCGCCGCTTACGGTAGTCTTGTCAAAGCATTCGTATCGCAGCCGCCGTGCGGCTTCCTCAATGCTCTCGTGCTTGCCAAGCGCCGCTCTCACATCGACGGAATACACCGTCAGCGGTACTCCGAGCCGCTCGCAGAGCTCCCGGACAAAGCGCTCGTCACGGTCGCTCTCCTCACCGCGCAGGTTATGGTTTATGTGGCAGGCTTTAAGCGTTATCCCGAGCCGCTCTTTCAGCTCGTTCAGCACGCACAGCAGCGCGCAGCTGTCCGCCCCGCCGCTTAAGGCCACGGTGACGGTCTCGCCGCCCCGCAGCATTTTAAAGCGTTCTGCCGCCTCAATGACCCTGCTCGTCATAACGCTGCTCCACATCGGTAAATCTTGTGAACTGGCCGTCCCAGCGCAGATACACCTTTGTTGTCTCGCCGTGACGGTTCTTGGCTATAATGCACTCGCTCCTGTCAACATTCTCCTCCGCGTCGTTGTAGTAAGCGTCGCGGTACAGGAACAATACGATATCGGCATCCTGCTCGATAGAGCCGGATTCACGCAGGTCGGAAAGCATCGGGCGCTTGTCCTCACGGGACTCGGTGCCTCGCGAGAGCTGCGACAGCGTGATAACGGGTACATTCAGCTCTTTGGCCATTATTTTAAGGTTACGGGTAAGCTCCGAGACCTCCGCGACACGGTTGCCCGAGTGCTTTCCCGTGGTCATCAGCTGTAAGTAGTCGATAACTACCAGCCCGAGGTCGTTCATTCTGCGCAGCTTGGCTTTCATCTCGCCTATCGTGATATTTGCGGTATCATCGACGTATATCTCCACCATATTGAGCATTTCGGCGGCCTCGTTGAGACTTCTCCACATCGAGCGCTCGATGCGTCCCGTTTTCATGGCATCGGACGGGATATGCCCTTCGGACGAGAGCATTCTCTCAACTATCTGCTCACGCGACATTTCGAGGCTGAACACCGCGACCTTCTTGCCGGGCTGTATGCGCGCGGCATTGACGGCGATGTTCATCGCGAACGACGTTTTGCCCATACCGGGTCGCGCCGCTATCAGTATCAGGTCGGAAGGATTGAGGCCGAAGATGTACCGGTCGAGCGACGGGAACCCCGAGCTTAGGCCTCTCTGCTGCGCTTCCTCGGGGTGTTCCGCGATATGCGCGAGATAGCGGAGCTTATCGCGTATGGTGGGGCCAATGTGGACAAGTCCCTTTATATCCTTCTCATTTCGTATGTCATATATGCGTTTTTCGGCATAATCAAGCATAGCGCCGGGTTCTTCCGTACCCGACGATGCCTTTTCGTATATATCCTTTGACGCGAGGATAAGCTGCCGCATCAGGAACTTCTCGTCGAGTATCTCCGCATAGCTCTCGATAGACGACTTTTCCACTGACAGCTCCGCCAGCTTAAAAAGATACGTCCTTGCCTCGTCCTGCGTCTCGAAAACGCTCTGTCTTATGCAGTTCTCGGTCACCTGCACGATGTTGATATCCTCGCCGCTGACGAACAGCTTCTGTATCACACCGTATATCCCGTTGTGCAGCTTTATATGAAAATGCTCCGGAGTAAGCTTGTCGAGCACCTTTGACAGCAGATCGGGCTCGACCATTATCGACCCGAGGACTATCTGCTCGGCATCTATATTAAAGGGAAGCTCGCTCTCGCTTATATTAAGCTCCGCCAAAGTCTCTCACCACGCTTATATTTTATTGCGATCACCCGGATAACTCACAGAGCTGAAAATTCACAATTGTGGAGCGGCTTCTCCGCGATTCCGGATCGTGACGAGATCCAAGAGCCTTGTATATAGATGTTAAATAGGTGATCGTATTATTTATTGCGTATTCCCCGCCTGCGGCGGGGAATACGCGCTTACTGTTCCAGCTCTGTGACCTGCACCTTGAATTTTGCGGAAACGCCGTTATAGAGCCTTGCTTCGGCCTCGAACGTACCGAAAGACTTGATGTCGTCCTTCAGCACTATCTTCTTCTTATCGACCTCCAGCCCGTGCGCATCCTTGATGAGCTTGCTGATATCCTTCGCGGTCACGGAACCGAACAGCCTGCCGTTCGAGCCCGCCTTCACCGCGGTCTTGAACGTCTTCCCCTCGATAACGGACGCGATATGCTTCGCGTTCTCGGTCTCGGTATCTATCTTATGCTGTGCGTGAGCCTGCTGACCCTCGAGTATGTTCATATTGGCGTTTGTCGCCTCTACCGCGAGCTTCTGGCGGATAAGGCAGTTACGCGCGTAACCGTCCTTGACCTCTTTTATCTCGCCCTTCTTGCCCGTTCCCTGAACGTCCTGCAAAAGTATCACCTTCATCTTGTGTTGTCCTCCTGTTTTGATTTTTTAAGTTAACGGTTAATAGATTACAGTTATAGAGTTAACAGTGAACAGTTAACAGTTGTGGTGTCCGCTTCGCGGACTTATTTGGATCGTGACGAAATTCAACTTTTCTGTCACTTTTGTCACAATTCCGATAGGCGGCGGAGCCGCCTCCACAACTGTAACCTGTTCACTGTTCACTGTTAACTGTTAACCGAATTCATCCGCTTATGCTCTCGTAGTATTTGTCGATAGCGTCTTTCAGCATATCCATGACCTCTTCGACGGTGGAATCCCTGAACTGTGCGCCCGCCATTGTCTGATGACCGCCGCCGCCGAGCGTTTCCGCGATGACCTGCACGTTGACGGCGCCGAGAGAGCGGCAGTTGAGCGCTATCTCGTCGTTGGGCATTCTCGCGATGACAAAGGACGCCTTAACGTCCGCTACGCCGAGCAGTTCATCGGCCGCCTGCGGAGCCGCTATGCGCATATCCTGCAACACCTTGTCCGCGGTGGCGATAGCGCAGTTCCTGTAAACGGACGCCGACGCCACGAGCTCCGACTTCTGGCGGTAGCATTCCACCGTGTTCGCGAACAGCCCCTTAACGTTGACCGTGTCGGCTCCGAGCTTGCGGAGCGCCGCCGCCGCCTCAAATGTCCTGACGCCCGTGCGCAGCGTGAAATTCTTCGTGTCGAGCATTATACCCGACAGCAGCGCCTCCGCCTGCACGGAGGATATCTTCCCCGCGTCGCCGAAATACTGTAAGAGCTCCGTGACCATTTCACAGGCGCTCGACGCATACGGCTCGTGGTGGAATATCATAGCCTTGTCGATATAGTTGACCATTTTGCGGTGGTGGTCGATGACCACTACCTTGTCCGCCCGTTCGAGCAGGTCGGGGACATCCACGATAGCGGGGTTGTGCGTATCTACGACGATAAGCAGCGAATTCGCGCCGAAATTCTCCTTCGCATCGGAGGGCGTTGTGAACAGATAGCCCTTCTCGGTCTCGTAAAGGTAGTCATACAGCCGCATAGCGAGCGTAGTCTGCTTATCTATCACGGCGTAGGAGTTCTTCCCGAGCCTGCGTATCGCGCCCGCAAGGCCGACCGCCGCGCCTACCGCATCGAGGTCGCTGTTGCGGTGACCCATTATGTAAACGTCCTCCGCCTGTTCTACAGCCTCGATGAGCGAGCTTGCTATGATACGCGTCTTTACCTTCGTATGGCGCTCCACGCCCTTTGAGATGCCGCCGTAGAACTCAAAGCCGCTCTCCGTCTTGATAGCGGCCTGGTCGCCGCCGCGTCCGAGCGCCATATCGAGCGCCTGCCGCGCGTATTCCTCACTCTCGGCGATGCTCTTTCCCGTTCTTCCGACACCTATCGACAGCGTTACCGACATTCTGTCGTTTACCTGTATCTCACGCGCTCTGTCGAGTATCTTCACCTTGTCCTCGATCATCTCGCGTACTCTGCGCTCCTCGACCACAGCCCAGAAGCGCTCTCGGTTGTATTTGCGGAGTATGCCGTTCGTACTGCTGATGAAGTCCTCGAGCAGCTTGTCTATCTGTACCGTTATCTTCGCGGTCTCACTCTCCGAGTTGCCGCCGAAAAGCTCCTCATAGCTGTCTATGACGAATATCATAACGACCGGCTGCGCGAGCTTCTGTTCGAGCTCGAGCGTGCGTATGCGCGTGATATCCACGAAATACAGCAGGAACACGTCTTTGGCTTCCGTCTCGCCGGGAGCGTCCGCATACACCTTGTAATAGCTGTTCCTGTACTTTATCTCGTAGTAGCCCTCTTTCCCGAGCAGCTTCTCGAGCGGGAGCTTTGTTATCCCCTCGATGGAGCAGCCGTACACCGCCTCGTTCTCAAAGCATTTTGCAAATTCGTCGTTGAACCATACCAGCCTGTTGAGCGTATCGACGACAGCGATACCCATAGGCATATAGTTCATCGAAACGCGCTCCATACGGTCTATCTCGGAATCTATCCTCGCGAAATACTGGAAATTCTTCCTTGTGGTAACGATAAGCTTCGCAATAGTGAATCCGCCCGTCACGCACAGTATCGGCGCGAATATGCAGAAGGCCTGCAGCGACGCGGAATACGAGAATACCAGCATCGCCACCGACGATATCAGCAGCGAGATTATCGCTATGACAAGCCCCGCGTCACGGAAGTTATTCTTCAACCCGCGTCACCGCCTTTCTTTTTTAATTGATGATCGACAATTGACAGATCAGACTTCCATTATAATAGGAAGTATCATCGGGCTGCGGCCGGTCTTGGAGAAGATAAAGCCGCTGAGCGCGTCCTTGACCTCGGATTTCACGCCCGACCATTCGCGCATCTTCGGCGTCAGCGTTTTGAGCATGACCGCCTTCGCGCGCTCACGAGCCTCCTCGAGCAGCTCCTCGGACTCGCGGACATATACAAAGCCTCTCGAAACGGTATCGGGGCCGGAAACTATCTTTCCGGTAGCCTTCTCCACCGCCGCAACTACGATTATCAGGCCGTCCTGCGAAAGGTGGCGTCTGTCGCGCAGCACGACGGAGCCCACATCGCCCACGCCGAGCCCATCTATCAGCACGCGGCCCGCCGTAACCTGCCCGGTCATCTTCATAGAGCTGCCGTCCGTCTCGATGACCGTTCCGTTGCCCGCGAGGAAGATGTTCTCGTCGGGTATGTGGAGCTGCCTTGCGAGCTCCGAATGCTTGTACATGTGCTTATATTCGCCGTGTATCGGTATGAAATACTTCGGTCTGGTCAGCGAGATCATCATTTTGAGCTCTTCCTGGCAGGCGTGTCCCGAAACGTGTACGTCGTACATAGCTTCATAGACCACATTCGCGCCCGCCTTCATCAGCTCGTTCACGACACGCCCCACCAGCTTTTCGTTGCCGGGAATGGGGTTGGCCGAGATGATGATAAGATCCTGCGGAGTGATCGTGACCTGGCGGTGTTCGTTGTTCGCCATTCTCGACAGCGCCGACATAGGCTCGCCCTGACTGCCGGTCGTGATGATGACCAGCTCCTCGGGCGGTATGCGGCGGATATCCTCGATATCCACGAGAATGCCCTTGGGGAGCCGGATATAATTCAGCTCCATAGCGGTGGTGAGCACGTTTATCATACTTCTGCCGGAAACGGCGACCTTGCGGCCGGTGATCTCCGCGTTGTCGATTATCTGTTGTATGCGGTGGATATTGCTCGAAAAGGTCGCGACGATGATGCGCTTTCCCTCGGCGTTAGAGAAGAAGTTGCGGAAAGTCGCGCCGACTCTGCGCTCCGACATCGTGAAGCCGGGGCGCTCGGCGTTGGTGCTTTCCGACAGCAGTGCGAGAACGCCTCTGTTGCCGAGCTCGCCGAACCTCGCGAGGTCGATGATACCGCCCTCGATCGGGGTATAGTCCACCTTGAAGTCTCCCGTGTGTATAACGATGCCCGCGGGCGTGTAGATAGCGAAACCGCAGGAATCGGGGATAGAATGGTTGACGCGGATGAATTCCACCGCCATACAGCCCATTTTCACGGTCTGGCGCGGCTGAACGACGTTCAGGGTGCATTCCGAGAGGATCCCGTGCTCTTCGAGCTTATTCTTGACAAGGCCGAGAGTGAGCGGGGTACCGTAAACGGGCACGTTGACTTTTTTGAGAAGGTATGCGAGGCCGCCGATATGATCCTCGTGGCCGTGAGTGAGCACAACGCCGCGCAGCTTTTCTTTGTTTTTGACGATGTAGGTGAAATCGGGTATGACAAGATCGACCCCGAGCATATCGTCGTCCGGGAACGCGAGGCCGCAGTCAACGATGAACATATCGTTGCAGCACTCGTAGAGGTAGAGGTTCTTGCCTATCTCGTTGAGGCCGCCGAGCGGGATTATCTTCAGCGGCGGGGCTTTCCTGCCGTTATTTGTGTAATTTGTGGGAAGATAGGTATTTTCCGGGCGCTGTTCCTTGCGGTCGCTGCGCAGTACGGTGCGGTTCTGGCGCGTATTCTGACGGCGCTGCTGTGTCTTTTGGGGGCTCTTGCGGCTCTCGGCGCTTTCGGAGCGCCCTTTCTGTGTACGTTCTTTGCGGGAAACGTTCTGAGCGGAGCTCTTGGTCGTTCCCTTTGCCGACATAACGTATTTGCCCGCCGGCACGCGCTTCTTGCCTGCCGCGGACTGTCTGCGGTTATTGTTTTTTTCCATTTTGCCTCATTTCCTCGGAGCGCGGGTCATCGTTTACGATAGATATAAGGAAAGCGTCCGCCGCCCCGTTATTATGTTATATTTTTGCGGCATAAAGCCGATTTTATACAAATACATAATACATTATAACTCATTTAAAACAAAAAGTCAAGCCCTCGAAGAACAGATGTCGCTAACGCTCGAGAGAAGTGGCTCGCCTGATGGCGAGCCACATGGGGGAGGGAAAACTTTTGTGTACAAAAGTTTTCCCTCCCCCAAACCCCCACCTTTTCAAAAAACTTTAATCGCTTCGCAGTTAGATTTATAGTGAGTGCGTCTGTTGTGAGGTTTGTGCAGATTTAGCACAAGGAACAGCAAGATTGCAGGTCTGCACAGTCCGGTATTAATTTGCAGTATATTTTAAAAGGGGCAGTCACTCTCAGATCCAACTGCGAAGCCAGCAAAGTTTTTTGGAAAGAGAGAGGGGTCTGGGGAGAGAGGATAACCTTTTCTTCAGAAAAGGTTTCCTCTTTCCCCAGTCTCGAGCGTAAGCGACCTCTGTGCGTCTCTCGAGCGTAAGCGACTATCTGCTCCCTCTCTTGCCTATCTGCTTTTCGGCGTTTCTGATAAGCTTTTCCGTACGGTCGCAGAGGGAGGCGGCTGTTTCGGTGCCGAAACTCTCGGCGAACATGAAGATACCGCGTCCCTGCTTATCGGGACGGAGATAGACGCGCTCTCCGTTAGCGGCAAGGACGGCGCCCTCGTTTTCCTCGGGCACGGCGTTGAGGCGGCCGAGGACGCGCTGTGGCGGGCAGTTCACCCGAATGAAGCGGTCGGCGGCGGAGACCTTCGGCAGAGCCTCCGCGATATCGGCGGGAGACATACCGCGGTCGTGCATATAGCGCAGGACTTTCAGGGCAAGTGCGAAGCCGTCCCGCATAAAAAGCTGCTCCGACGCGAGCCTGCGCGCATTCTCGTCGCAGTCGTCCATCGAGCTTGCAAAATACCGCAGCACATCTTTCCCGTAAGGCTCGGTGCATTTCTCGGCTGTGTGCGGGAACGAGAACGGCAGCGCGATATCACTCCCATGCTCGGCTTCGGCAAGACAGGCGGCAAGCGTCACGGAAACGCTGTCAAGGTGAGTGTCCCCGCAGGATATCTCGCAGGAAACACCCCGCTCCGGTATCGTTACCGTGAGCTTTTCGCGTCCTGCCGAGACGGCTTTCGCAAACGGCTGACAAAGCGTGCGTATAAGCGGGCTGCGCGAGACGAGCCGCACCTCATACGGCACAGTGAAGCCCGTCATTGAGCCGATATACGCTTCATACAGGCTTCCGGCCTCGGTGAAGCGCCGTATCTCCCCGAAATTCTCCCAGCCCGCGGTCATATACTCCCCGCGGGTCACCGCCCCGTTCAGTATGCGCTCTCTGCCGCGCTTCAAGGGCAGCAGCCCCGCCGAATAGATCAGGATATCCGTGCGGGCGTGGGCTATGACGTGTATCAGAATGTCCGCTCCGAGCAGCTTCCCCGAATACGCGAGCATCGGCAGCGAGGCCTCCCCGCAGTCGAACGCCGTATGCCCCGCACTCGATATACCGCATAACAGAGCGTTTTTGAGGCAGCGCGAAGCATTTCCCTCGGCGCATGACACCGCAATCACGCTCTCGCTTATCTTGGCGGCGGCGCTTCCCGCCCGGAACGCGAATTCCGGCGTTACTGCCGTATTCGTGGCACCCGTCATACCCTCCTCGGAAAGCTCCGGGGCGGCGTATGTGCCGAGCTTCACGTCGGAGGTCACCTCGGCGCCCTTGGAGATACACTTGTTCGTCCAGATCTTCACGCCGCCGCTTATCACGGCGCTGCCGCCTATGACCGCGCCTTCCCCGACAACGGCGTTCTCATAGACTGCGGCGCCCGCGCCGATGCGCGCGTTCGGGCAGACTATGCAGTCGTTGAGAGTGGCGCCCTCCCCGACAAACGCGCCGTCCATAACTATCGCGCCGCAGAGCTTCGCGCCGTCGGAGATATACGCTCCCGCGCCTATGGCAGTATTTCCCGCGGCGAGAGCCTTCGGTGAGACATACGCGCCCTTTGTGATGAATGCCGACCGCGCTATGTGGGGATTTTCCGCCGCCGCGGTCTCGTCACGTTCGGGGAGCACCGCTTTTATCCTGCCGTTCATCATATCGACCGTGCAGCGCTTGTAAGCCGCAATGTCCCCGATATCGCACCAGTAGCCGCTTTCCTCGTAATACCCGAGCGGCATACCGCGTCTGAGCATTTCCGGGAACACATCTTTCGCAAAATCCACCGAACGTCCGTCCGCCACAAGCCCGAGCACCTTCGGGGAAATGACGTAGATGCCCGTGTTTGCAAGGTCGCTGCGGCAGTTGATAAAGCCCGGCTTCTCGGCAAAGCCGGTGACAACGCCGTTTTCGCCGAGTATCACGCCGTATTCGCGGGGGTCATCGACGGAGCGCGCAGCTATCGTCGCCGCTGCGCCGGAACGTTTGTGGTGCTCATAAATGGCGGCGAGGTCGAAATCACACACCGCATCGCCGCTTATGACCATAAAATCATCATCGAAGTCGGCGGCGGCCTTCTTCACGCAGCCGGCAGTCCCCAGCGGTTCGTCCTCATAAGACACGAATGTCCGCAGACCGCCGAAAACTCCGTCACCGAGAGCTTCCGCTATACGCGCGCCCTTGTATCTTACCGCGACGGCGGCTTCGGTGCAGCCGCCCCTTTCCAGAAGCTCGAGAATATAGAACAGCACGGGCTTACCGCACACGGGAACGAGCGGTTTGGGCAGGTCGCAGGTGAGCGGACGCAGCCGCGTTCCCTCGCCGCCCGCAAGTATCACAGCTTTCATAAAAGAGCTGTCCTCCTTTGCCGGGAATGTCAATTTATCGACATTCCGCATAGAATACATCGGGAGCATTGATAATTCCCGAAATTACAATCGTATTATTCCACGTTCAGAGGTGATTTATTTATGAAAAACGCAATTATACCGATAGGCTCGTTCACCGCGGCGAAACGCGCGTCACGCTATCTTGCGGGAAAGGGCATAAACGCGCCGGTAGAGCGGATAAGCGGCTCACCGTTCGGCTGCGGCTTCGGGATAAGGACGAGCGAGCCCGCGGCTTATATCTGCGGCCTGCTCGATGATATCGGCATACGCTGCGGCGGTTCAATGCCCGTGCCGCCGCCTCCCCCGCCTATGCCTCCCCGACCGCCGAGACCTCCCCGCCCTCCGAAGCCTCCGAGACCGCCGAAGCGCGGCAGATAACGATGCGGGAAAGGGGGAGCTGTATGTGATATATTTTGACAACGCGGCGACGACCTATCCCAAGCCGCCCGCCGTCATAGCCGCTATGTCCCGCGCGCTGGTGAAGTACGGCGCAAATCCCGGACGCGCGGGACACTCTATGTCGCTCGAAACGGCGGACGCGGTATATTCCGCGAGAGAAAAATGCGCGGAAATGTTCGGCGCGAAGGTCGAAAACACGGTGTTTATGCCGAACTGTACATTTGCGCTCAACACGGCGATAAAGGGCGTCCTGACGGAAAATTCCCACGCCGTCGCGAGCGATATCGAACACAACGCCGTACTGCGGCCGCTCTACGCGCTTTCAAAGAGCGGCGGGGTGTCGTACTCTTTTGCGCGGACCGGCACCGATGACGAGACCGCGGAAAGCTTCGCGAAGCTTATAAACAGACGTACAAAGGCGGTGATATGCACGCTCGCCGGGAACGTTACGGGGCGGATAATGCCCGTGAAGCGCATAGCCGAGATCTGCGCGCGGCACGGGATATGCTTCATCGTTGACGCTGCGCAGGGAGCGGGCGTGCTGCCGATAAGGCTTTCCGACGGCATCAACATCATCTGCGCGGCGGGGCACAAGGGGCTGTACGGGCCTATGGGCACGGGGCTGCTAATTACCGACGGAAAGTATAAGCTGAAAACGCTCGTTGAGGGCGGGACGGGCAGCTTATCGAAAGAGCCGGAGCAGCCGTCCTTCCTGCCCGACCGCTTTGAGAGCGGGACTATCAACACTGCGGGTGCCATATCGCTCGGCGCGGGCGTGGATTTCGTCCGTTCCCGCGGAATGGACAATATCCGTGAGCACGAGAACGAGCTTTGCCGACGCTTTTTCGCGGGAATGAAGAAAAATCCCGCCGTTACGCTGTACAGCGACGATTTTGACGACCGCTTCGCGCCGGTGGTGCCCTTCAACATCGCCGACCTGCCCTCCGAGCGGGCTTCCGCTCTGCTCAGCGACGCGGGCTTCGCGCTTCGGGGAGGCCTGCACTGCGCCTACCCCGCGCACCGCAAGATAGGCACCGCGGACAGAGGAGCCGTGCGCTTCTCGCCGTCGGCGTTCTCCACCCCCGCCGAGGTGAACGCGCTGATACGCGCGGTCGGGCGGCTCACCGCGCGGCTGTGAACGTTCTTCACGGCACCGCCCGATGATCGGAGTCGGCGGAAGTGACTTCATTCCAGCAGAAATGTAAAAAAATGCAAAAAAAACTTGAATTTTGCGTGTAATGGTTGTATAATATATATATACCCGCGTAAGCGTATTATGCGGGTATATATACGATTTTGAATTGTGATCACCCGGATAGCTCACCATAAAACTAAGCGTTCAGCGCAGCCGCAACTATCCACTCTTCATTATTCACTCTTCACTTACACAGGGAGAAATAATGAACAGTGAAGAGTGAATAGTGAATAATGAATAGTTATGGTGTCGCTTCGCGACTTATTTTAATCGTGACGGGATACAAGAGCTTTGTATATATATCTGTGGTGAGTTAAATGGGTGATCGCGTTTTGAAAAAACGGTTCCGGAGGAGCTTTAATGGATCAGACTATAACCAAAAGATGCGCAAAATGCGGCATCACACTCGGCGCGGAGAATATCTCCTGCCCGATCTGCGGCGGAAAGCTCGATATGGTGGGAGCGGGACAGACAGACCCCGG
>JAFTAG010000157.1 GCA_017458655.1 Ruminiclostridium sp.
AGCTTTACCGTGATATGTCCGTACCTGTCGTGGGAAACGCTGCCGGTGCTGACAACGCCGCTGCCGGAGGGCTCCGCCGAGACGGTGAACTTAATACCCGAAAATACGTCGTATGCCGAGGTCTGCTCGTTGAGCTTATAGTCGAGCGTTTTCTTCATATAGGGCGTATCGGCGGCGTATATCGTGTATGTCCCGCCGAGCATGGACTTCCCGAGCGCGGTGAACGTGCGCATATCGCTGTAATCTATGCAAAGCTTTACGCAGTCGTCGGGGTCGCTTACGGGGTATATCAACAGCTCCGCGCTGCCGGAATTGCCGTTCTTGATGTTGACGAGCTCGAAAAATTTCCGCTCGTCCGCCGAACAGGACGTTCTGCTTGTTTTCCCGTTATCGACGCTTGTAAGCACGGCAGCCCGTTCTTTCCCGTCGGTGTCCTTGTCATACACGATCGTGTACTGCACGCCGAGCGCCTTGTTCTGCGCGTTGACGTAGCTCACCGAGGTAAGGGAGATATGACTGTATCCGGCGCTGTTCTCGTAAAAATTCTTATTGCCCTCACGAAGGAGCTCCGCGAGCATCTTTGACAGACCGCCCTTCTCGGAATAATAGGCGGACGGGAACATTTCGCTGAGCGTATCGTCGTTCTCGAACACGCCCGCGAACTTTTCAAATATCTTTGCAATGCCTTCCGCGTCGAATTTCACGGTTATGACGGTGCATTTCTCGGTGGTCTCGCCGAAGTCGCACTCGCCGTCCTCATAGGTTATCACCGCGAACTCGTAGCAGTCGTAGTACGCCTTTTTCAGCTCTGAGTACAGCTTTTTCAGCTTCTCGATATCGAGCCTCCCGCGGGCGGGGACTTCTCCCTCCATTTCGCGTCTGGCCGGGAGCTTATACTTCATAGCGCGCTGTGAAGCCTCGGGAAGATAAACCGTGAGGTTGCCGTTCTCGTCGAGCTGCATCAGCGTGCCGATGAAGTAGGAATCGTTCCTGTCCGCCTGTATCGAGATATTCAGAATATCCGAGACCTCTCTGAACGCGAATGTTATTTCCGAGGTATTGGCGACCTCCGCAAAGTCCCCCATATACTGTCCGAGGTCGGACGCGCCGAACACCTTCGCAAGCTCGCTCTTAAGCTCCGTGTCTGCGCTCGCCGTCAGCGTCAGTCCGTCGCCGCCGTAAAGGTCGAGCAGCGCGTAGTAGCGGTAAAACGTCTGCGCGATCGCGATAGTGCTGTAGTCGTACTTGTCGTAGAGCGACTCGGTATCGTCATTGCCGCCGCCGTAATTTGCGCCGGAATATGCCGCGCCTCCGCCGATGAGAGAGCCGATATTGCCGAGCGTCCCGGCGTATTTGGCGGTAGCGTCCGCCGCGGTCTCCGCAAGCCCCGTATATTCTGACAATTCACCGATAACGTAGTTGGAATTGACCGACTTGGCGTATTCGGTATCGCCCATTACCGTGCGCATTACGGCGGAGGTGGCGAGGGAGTAGGTCAGTACGCCCGCTCCGATGAGCGCCGCGCCGCCGCAGCCGAGCCCGATAGCGAGCCCCTTCTTGCTTTTCTTTTTTGGCGGAGCCGTTACCGGCTGTATGAACTGTACCTGAGGCTGTCCGGGCTGCTCCTGTGCGTAATAGCTTTGCTGCTGCTGCACAAAAGCGGTCTGCGCG
>JAFTAG010000158.1 GCA_017458655.1 Ruminiclostridium sp.
CGGGATACAGCACCGGGAGCGCGGGCTCCGCGCAAAACAAATGGCGCCGATGAGGGACACTTTCCCCTGCATCGGCGCCTTTGCCGTTCCACATTTCGTATTATAGCACAGCACTTGCGATTTGTCAATAGATTTTTGCAATATTTTTATATTTCTCCTGCATTTACCTGCCCTTTTTAAATACTCGTTTAAATTTCGCCAAGCACTTCCAAATGCTGATGCGCTGAATGTTGTGCCGCTTTCGCCATATGTGATCGTTATTTCGTATATGAATTGTCTGTCGGCGAGATTATGCAAAACCGAGTGCTTCCCTTAATACTGCTTCCTTATCAAAGTAATGAAAAGCTTCGTGTCCCGTCACGATCCGAATATCACCGAATGAGGCACCGCAATTATCAATTAGCATTATACCGTACGGGAGAACTGCATATCGCCATAACAGCTTTCCCGAGCGTTTTTTTATTTTACGTTCCCGTTAATAATGCACAAATAACGGTAAAATTGTAAAAATATGTTGACAAATGCGAAATATAGGTATATAATATTAAACTGGAACGCAATGTTTTTCATAAAGGAGAAAAATATGAACACATCAAAGAGATCTTTAGGACTGAAAAAAGCTTTGTGCGTGACCGTGGCGATAACGATATCGGTCATGCTGATCGCGGTGACGGTTATTGCCTATAACCTGTCTTATTCCAAAGTCAAATCGACCCTTACCGCGGAGTATGAACAGGCTCTGCTCGCAAATGCGGAGAAAATGGACGCGTGGCTCGGCGGACAACTCGTTTTTGCGGCGGATCAGGGAAATGCCGCGGGAACATTGTACACACTGAAGCCCGACCATTCCGGCGATGTGGCGTTCGCCAAGACGGTCATGCCGCTCAACAGCGCTCTTCTTGAAGCGTACACGTCTTATGAGGACAAGACTATCTATATGGCATCCGAATCGCCGCTCCCCGACGGCTTTGATCCTACGTCCCGCTCGTGGTACTCTTCCGCGAAGTCGCAGAACAAGGCGATATGCACGTCGCCGTTCATTGATGCCTCCACCGGCGGAGTCATTTTCACTGTAGCGGCCCCGATAAAAGCGAACGGTCAGTTTGTGGGAGTTTTCGGCTGCGATTTCAAGCTCGATGTGCTGGTGAATCTCGCAAACGGAATGAAGCTTTCCGATAACGGATATCCCGTACTTGTGGATCCGGAGGGCAACATCATCGTGCATTCAAATTCCGCGTATATGCCGACAAAGGACGGAAAGGTCACGTCCTGCAAGGACGCGGCGGGAGATTACTCAAAGGTCATTTCCTCACTCGGCGGCAGCATCAGCATGAGCATAAACAAGGATTATGACGGGGCAAACAAGTATTTCGTGTTCAAAAAGCTCGACAATGCTGACTGGGCCGTAGGCTACATAATGCCCTTGAACGATGTTGAAGGCACGCTTTCCGACCTCGGAGTAACATTCATTGTTCTTATGGTGGTGTTCTTTATCCTCGGGAACGGCGCTGTCATCATTGTTCTGAATGTCAAGCTGAACCCGCTCAAAAAGCTTGCCGAGACTGCAAAGGTGATCGCGGGCGGAGACCTTTCGCAGCATTTTGAATATAACGCCAACGACGAGATCGGCACCCTCTGCCGTGAGTTTGAAAAGGTCGTAGGTGCCATGCGTACCTATGTCGATGATATATCCCATGTGCTTACCGCGGTGTCGGGGTTTGACCTTACGATAAAGCCGGGTGTTGAATATTCCGGCGATTTCACCGAAATAAAACGTTCGATGCAGCTCATTATAGACGAGCTTGGTCAGATAATCTCGGAGATCGACGATGAGAGCGCGCAGGTGCTGCAGGGCTCCGACCAGATGGCGGAAGGCTCACAGTCGCTCGCCGACGGCACCACGCGGCAGGCTTCCGCTATCGAGGAGATCTCCGCTACCATAGCCGAGGTTTCGGCGCAGATATCGAACACCGCGCAGAATGCCTCCGAGGCGGGAAGACTTTCCCAGCAGACACAGGAGAAGGTAAATCTTCAGGACGCCGAGATACAGAATATGGTCAGCGCGATGAACGATATCAACTCGACATCGCAGGAGATCGAGAAGATCATCAAGACTATCGAGGATATCGCCTTCCAGACGAATATACTTGCGCTCAACGCAGCTGTTGAAGCAGCCCGTGCGGGCGATGCGGGCAAGGGCTTCGCGGTCGTTGCCGATGAGGTAAGAAACCTTGCGAGCAAGTCTGCGGAGGCTGCAAGCAGCACCACATCTCTTATCAACGCGTCGATAGAAGCGGTCGGAAAGGGCAGCAAGATAGCTGCGGATACCGCGGAGTCGATGAAGGAGGTCAAGGAGATGTCCGCGCAGACAGCCGAGCTTATCACCAAGATAGCTGCCGCAAGCGCGGAACAGAACGAGTCCATTACTCAGATAACCGCCGGTGTGGAGCAGATCTCGCAGGTAATACAGACCAACTCCGCCACAGCCGAGGAGACCGCCGCTTCGTGCGAGGAGCTTTCCGGACAGTCGAAGCTTTTAAAGCAGCAGGTGGCGCGTTTCAGACTTACAAAATAACCTTTTTCGTAATTACAGCCCCGTACCGTATGAGTATGGGGCTGTATTGTCTGACAAAAAACACGCGATAATGCAAAAAATATTCCAAAACGCTTGAAATGTTACGGAAAATGTGCTATAATGATATACGATATGATGTCCGTTTGACCGAACATACTGTTTTCACGAGCCTGCCGGATCCCACCGCGATCCAAAATTGCGGCGAAACCGCACCACGATCGTGAATCGTGGATTACGGATCGTGGATCGTTCCCGCCGTCCGTTGACGGTATGGCAAGTAAAATGGGCATCGGAAAATATAATTAATGGCAGCTGCCGTAAAAAGGCTTTCGGCCGCGGCAAAACGGAAAGGAAAAAGAATATGAACATCACCAAAAAACAGGACGGAGCAAAGCTCACGATCGCTATTTCGGGAAGAGTTGACACAACAACAGCGCCTCAGCTCGAGAGCGAGATCAAAAACGCGCCCGCCGAGATGACCGATCTCGTGCTCGATCTCTCCGAGCTTGAGTACATATCGTCCGCGGGACTTCGTGTGCTGCTCTCCGCACAGAAGATGATGAACAGCAAGGGCTCCATGACCGTAAAGGGCGCAAGCGAGATCATTATGGAGATCTTCGAGGTCACGGGCTTCGTTGACCTGCTCAATATCGAGGAATAAATATCCTTGCGCCGCGCACTGACGCGGATATGTTTGTACTGCAGACGGGGAAGCGGCGCTATCGTGCCGTTTCCCTTGTCGGCGTTTTATGCGTTTTTGTGGGCGGTGCCGGGAATATCGAAAGAGGACGGAAAATGGTGAAGAAAATCTGTGCCGCGGCAGGCCTTGCCGTGCTCCTGTGGGCGCTGGCGGTCGTTTTCTCGGCGGCGGCGGGCGCGGAGCTCGTCAGCAGCGGCGGCGGTTACGCCGTCTCGAAGCAGATAGAGGGCGTCGGCTACGCGGCGAAGCTTTACAACGCCGAGAGCGGACTTCCCACCTCCGACGCGAACTGCATAATGTCCGCGAGCGACGGCTATATCTGGATCGGCGGCTACAGCGGCATAATCAGATACGACGGCAGCAGCTTCGAGAGGCTCGATGCTTCCGACGGCCTTACCAACGGCAGAGCGATATTTGAGGACAGCAAAGGCAGGATATGGGTCGGGACGAATGACAACGGTGTCGTGCTCATAGACGGCGAGGAGCATATACGCTATACCTACAAGGAGGGGCTCGCGTCTTCCTCGGTAAGAGGTATCGCGGAGGGCGGCGACGGTACGGTCTATATCGGACTGACGAGCGGTGTGGCTTATGTCGGCGAGGATATGGTGCTGCACAGCATAAATGACGCGCGCATAAACACCGGGTCGGTGAACCGTCTCGTTTCCGACAGCGCCGGAAAAGTCTATGGCAACACGCGGAACGGCGAGATCTTCTGCCTTGAGAACGGCGCCCTTACGGCGATTTACAGCGGCGATGAGCTCGGTATCGGCAGTGTCACGACGATCTGCGCCGACCCCGACAGACCGGGCACGGTATATCTCGGCACATACGGCAGCGTGATATACTGCGGCGCGTTCGGAGATGATGTGTCAAAGCTCAGGGAGATATCGGTCTCGCCGGCGGAGAATATCTGCTGGATAACCGGAGGCTGCGGCCGGATATGGCTCAATTCCGGCAGCGTGGCGGGCTATCTCGACGAAAACGACACGTTCCGCACGCTCGACAATATACCGCTCAACAACGCGATAGAGATGATGACGACCGACTATCAGGGCAATCTGTGGTATGCCTCCACCCGACAGGGCGTGATGAAGGTCGTTACCAGCAACTTTCTGAATATAACGGACAGCGCGGGTCTGCCGGAGGGCGTCGTGAATTCCACCTGTCTGCATAACGGTATGCTCTACATCGGCACCGACAAGGGCTTACAGATAGTCGGTGAGGACGACAAGCCCGTTGAGAACGAGCTTACCGAATTCATCGGCGACGCGAGGATCCGCTGCATCACGGAGGATAACGACGGTACGCTGTGGATCTCCACCTATACCGACGGAATGGGGCTCGTTTGTCAGAACGCGGCAGGCGATGAGATCGGACTTTATAATACGAACAACGGGCTCGCG
Source organism: Ruminiclostridium sp. (assembly GCA_017458655.1). Lineage (GTDB taxonomy): Bacteria > Bacillota > Clostridia > Oscillospirales > Ruminococcaceae > Ruminiclostridium_E. Next base: position 4,682 of record JAFTAG010000158.1, read on the forward strand.
AGCGATCTGGTGCGCTGCACGACGGTCGCTTCGGACGGGAGCCTTCTCGTCGGCACCAACGGCGGCTTAACGGTGATAAAGGACGGCATCCCTGTGAAGACCTACGGCGCGGGCGATGTCATAAAGAACACTGTGTTCCTTACGGTCGAGGAAGGTATGAACGGCGAGATATATGTCGGCACCGACGGCGACGGGATATACGTTATCGAAGGGGACGATGTGCGCCGTCTCGGGCGCGAGGACGGGCTAACGAGCGATGTTATAATGCGCATCAAGAGGGACGATGCACGCGGAGTTTACTGGATGATAACCTCAAACTCCGTTCAGTATATGAAGGACGGGATAATTCACGAGGTAAAGAATTTCCCGTACAACAACAATTTCGACCTGTATTTCGGCGCGGGCGACGATATATGGATACTTGCGTCATACGGCATCTACTGCGTCAAGGGCGCGGAGATGCTCGGGGACGGGATAAAGGAATTCGCGCAGTACAATACGGCGAACGGACTTCCGAGCATACCCACGGGCAACTCGTTCAGCGCGACGGACGACAACGGCAGCCTTTACATAGCCGGAAGGTCGGGCGTGAGCAGAGTGAACATATACCGCTACTTTGAGCACAAGGAGAAGATAAAGGTCGGTATAAGGTCGGTCACCTGCGGGACGGGCGAGATAAAGCCGGACGAAAACGGCACCTACACACTGCCCTCCGATGCGGGAAGAATACAGATAAAGGCGGCGATACTCGATTATTCGATGACCGACCCGCTGGTGCATATCTTCCTCGAGGAGAACAACGACCCGGGTATAACCGCAAAGCAGAGCGGTATGTTCCCGCTGGAGTTCACGGGGCTGCCTTACGGGAAATATACCTTCCGGATACAGCTCGTTAACGGCACGGACGGCTCGATATATCAGGACGAGAGCTACAGGGTGGTAAAGCAGCCGGAGTTTTTCGAGCTCACCGTTGTGAGGGTCGGGATCGTACTGATAATGCTGCTGCTTGCGGGACTTATCGTATGGCGCGTTATGACGAGCACGATAATCCGCAGACAGTACGAGCAGATAAGAGTGGCTAAGGAAGAAGCCGAGCGGGCGAATTCCGCAAAATCGCGCTTCCTCGCGAATATGTCGCACGAGATACGCACACCTATCAACACTATCATGGGAATGGATGAGATGATACTGCGTGAGGACGCGTCCGATGTTCCCGATGAATACCACAAGACCGTTGCGGGGTACGCGATGGATATAAGGAGCGCGTCGGAATCGCTGCTCGGACTGGTGAACGACCTGCTCGATATGTCGAAGATAGAGTCGGGCAAGATGCACCTCGTCGAGCAGGAATACGACACGCAGGAGCTGCTGCGCTCGATAGTGACGATGATAAGAGTCCGCAGCAGTCAGAAAGACCTCACGTTCGATGTGGATATCGACGGAGAGCTGCCTGTACGGCTCTACGGCGACGCGGGCAAGATAAAGCAGATAGTGCTCAACCTTCTCACGAACGCCGTGAAATACACCGAAAAAGGCGGTTTTACGCTGAAAGCGGCAGTCACCGGCAGGGAAGGGGACAAATGCTCGCTTCGGATATCCGTAAAGGATACCGGTATCGGCGTGAAGCCCGAGGATATGGATAAGCTGTTCTCAGCCTACGAGCGGCTCGATGAGGAGAAGAACAGCGGCATTCAGGGCACCGGCCTCGGTCTCGATATATCGAGGCGGTTCGCAGGGCTGATGAACGGGGAGCTGTGGTGCGAGAGCGTTTACGGCGAGGGCTCGGAGTTCATTCTGACGTTCGAGCAGAAAATAATCGACGGGAACGGCATAGGTGAGTTCACCGAGCGCGGCGCAGAGATCAGCAAGGGACCGTATGTACCGCTGTTCACGGCTCCCGACGCGAGAATACTCGTGGTCGATGACAATCCGATGAACCTTACCGTCATAAAGGGCTTGCTCAAAGCCACGAAGATGTCCGTCACCACGGCGGCGAGCGGCGAGGAATGCCTGGAGCTGCTTGAAAAGGAAAGCTTCAATGTGGTGCTGCTCGACCATATGATGCCGGGAATGGACGGGCTTGAGACCGTCGCGAAGATACGCGAGACTATGCCGGAGCTGCCCGTATATGCGCTGACAGCGAACGCCACCGCCGGTGGGGACGAGTTCTACCGCTCGAAGGGCTTCAACGGCTACCTCTCAAAGCCGATAGACAGCCCCGCTCTCGAAAAGGCTATAAAGAGCCACCTGCCTGCGGAGCTGCTTATGGAGGCGACCGCGGAGGACGCTGTCGAGGACGCGGAGGAGCTGCCGGAGGATATGCTCTGGATAAACGATGTCGAGGGCATAGATGTTGCCGAGGGCATCAAGAACTCGGGCGGCGTATCTTCGTTCATATATTCGCTGAATATGTTCAATGATACCATAGACGGCAATTCCGAGGTGATCGAAAACTCGTACAACGACGGCGACTTACGGCTCTACACCGTCAAAGTCCACGCGCTGAAAAGCTCCGCGAGAATAATCGGAGCGACCGCGCTCTCGAAGCTCGCAGAGGCTCTGGAGCTCGCCGGGAACAAGCAGGATACGGACTTCATAAACGCCAATACCGGCAGTCTCATGACCGACTACCGCGCATACAAAGAAAAGCTCTCGCCGCTCAATAAGGAGAGCGGGGAGGACGGCCGTGAGCCGATACCGGAGGACGAGCTCAAAGACGCGTATGACGCGCTGAAAGAGGTCATACCGCAGATGGATTACGACGCCGTGGAAATGATAATATCGCAGCTGAACGAATATAGGCTGCCGGACGGGGATCGTGAAAAAATAGCGAAGCTTGAAAAAATGCTCAGGACCTTCGATTGGGACGGAATGGAAGAGCTTATCGGGGATCGGGCGTAAGGAGGATAAAGACCTATGAACAGTGTGATCGTAACGGGAGAGAAGGAGAGCTTCCTGATAAAGGTACTGGTGAAAAAGGTCAGGGAAGCCGGCTTAGGCTGTGAATTCGTGAACTGGAACGTGAACGACCTGCACAAAAAGCTTCCGGGGGCGGGAGCCGTCGTGATGTATATGGACGAGGGCGAAAGACCCGGCGACGATGTCCTGCAGTTCCTTAAGGACAGGCTTCACGATGACGGGCGGCATCTTGTCCCGATAGGCGCGCAGAATGATATACAGTATGTGTGCGATAAGGTCGCGGGGCATCTCGTTTTCCGCACATTCACGCGGCCGGTCGATAACGGCGAGCTCGTGAACGCGCTTACCGAGCTTTTCAGCAAGGCTGCGTCCGGTGGCTTCAAAAAGAGCGTGCTGGTGGTGGACGACGACCCGGGCTTCCTCGGACTGGTGAGGGAGTGGCTGAAGGACAAATACACAGTAACGGGCGTTACGTCGGGTATGCAGGCGATAAAGTGGCTCGGCAAGAACAGCGCCGACCTTATCCTGCTCGATTACGAAATGCCGGTAACTACGGGGCCGCAGGTGTTCGAGATGCTCCGCAGCGACGAGGATACCAAGAGCATACCCGTGATGTTCCTCACGGGAAAGAGCGACCGCGAGAGCGTTATGGCGGTGCTTGCGCTTAAGCCCGACGGGTATTTCCTCAAAAGCATCGAAAAGAGGGAGCTGCTCGAAAGGCTGGAGGAATTCTTTATCCTTCGCAGCGCGCACGTCTGAACAAAAAGCTGTAAAGCCGACAGGCTTTAATAAAGAAATTTAAGGAGGCAAAATAATGGCAGATCTCAACAAAACAAACAACAGAAGGATCATAGCCGAAAATCCGGTGATCCGCAAGCTTTCAAAGGTGACGAGCTATGGCAGCTCGAACGCCTGCTCCTACAAGGGCATCGCACTCAAGCTCCTGTTCTTTCTTATATTCACGGCGGTGGGTATCGGTGTGTGCGCCTTTATGAAGGTCACTTCCGGTTTTGGCGGAGAGCTTGTCTATGAGGGTACGATCTACGAGAACGGCGGGACTGTCCGTATTTTTTCCAACGAGGTGACGGTGCTGGTCGTTGTCGGCATAATATCGTTCATAGCACCGATTTTGGCGGTATTTATCCGGAAGACCATTCCCGTTACGGGAACGCTTTTCTGCGCGTCGATAGGCTTCCTGCTCTGCTGGCTCGCTATGACGTTCGCGGACATTTATCTCGCTCCCGTTCTGCTCGCGCTCGTGATAACGCTCATGCTTGTGTTCACAATGGGCTTTCTGTACGGAATGGGCATTGTCAGGGTAACGCAGAAGTTCAGGTCGTTTATAATGATAGCGATGATAACCGTATGCCTCAGCAGCCTGCTCGTGTTCATCGCCTCGCTGATACCGTTCACAAGCGGTATCGTGGCGCAGCTCGCGGCTAACCCCGTCATTTCGATAGGCGGCAGCCTGATAATGGTCATTATCGGCACGCTGTTCCTGCTCGTGGATTTCGACACAATACATCAGTGCGTGGAGAACGGCCTCGACAAGCAGTACGAATGGTACGCCTCGTTCGGTCTCGCGTTCAGTGTTATCTGGCTGTATCTCAAGGTGCTCGATCTTATCATCAAGATAATGGGTAAGAACAAGTAAGCGTATAAAACAGGGGCAGTCCGCACAGGGCTGCCTTTTTTGGCGATGCCGCCCGCGGAAACGAATGGTATCGGCATTCCCCACCGTCGGCCGGAAGCAATTATTACCATATCATTCCGGGAATAACGCCGCGCGTACAGTCAATACTTTTCTTGCAACAAAAAAAGTCGGAGGTCGGCTGTTATGTACTACGGAAAAGTTGAGATAAGCGGGATAAATACTTCAAAGCTTAAAGTGCTCACGGAGGAAGAAAAGTCGGAATTGCTCGAAAAAACGGCAAAAGGCGATATGAAAGCCCGCGAGGAGCTTATAAACGGCAATCTCCGCCTCGTGCTCAGCGTGATACAGAAGTTCACGGGGCGCGGCGAGAGCCCGGACGACCTGTTTCAGGTGGGCGTTATCGGGCTTATCAAGGCTATCGACAATTTTTCCTCCGAGTTCGGGGTGAAATTCAGCACTTACGCGGTGCCGATGATAGAAGGCGAAGTAAAGCGCCATATCCGTGACAGCGGCCAGATAAGGGTGAGCCGTTCCCTGCGCGACACGGCGTACAAGGCGATGCAGGCGAAGGAAAAGCTCACGGCGAAGCTCGGCCGCGAGCCCACGATAGACGAGATAGCGGCGAAGGTGGGCTGCGGCAGGGAAGACGTGGTGATATCGCTGGAGGCGGTCACGGAGCCGATATCGCTGTACGAGCCGGTATTCTCGGACACGGGCGACACGGTCTATGTCATGGATCAGATCGGCGACAGCAACGACGACCGGAACTGGTTGGACGAGATAGCGCTGAAAGAGGCGATATCATCGCTCGGCGCGCGGGAGAAGAAGATACTGAACCTGCGCTTTCTGCAGGGCAAGACGCAGGTCGAGGTAGCGAACGAGATCGGCATAAGTCAGGCGCAGGTCTCGCGGCTCGAAAAGGGCGCTCTCGGGAAAATAAAGAAAGAGCTGTGATAACGGCGCGGCGTCGGGCATACCGGCGCCTTTTTCAATTTTTGCAAAAAAAACTATTGCATTTTACGGGGATTTGTGGTATAGTATAAGTGCCAGATAATTTAACATAATTTAAAGTTATATAAAACATATAGCTATGTCTTTTAGTGTGCATTTTTATTATACGGTAAAAATGCTTGCTCCTATTCACACACACTAAAAGATGTGGATTATGTTAAATTGTCTGGCAGCAATTACAGGGCTTTCGCATTTTTACATGGTGCGTGGCTCTCAACAAAATGCTGCGCACTTTTTATTTTGCGCGGGGAATTTTAGGAGGAAATTTTTCATGAAAAGGATCAACAAGATCATGTCAGTCGCACTCGCGCTGACAATGACGGCGAGCGTCGCGGCGGGAACCGTTGTAAGCTTCGCGGAATATGACGTACCGGAGCTTTCAGTATCGGACGACTCAGGCAGTATTGCAATCAACAAAACAAATTTCCCGGATGAATATTTCCGGGAGTACATTACAAAGAAATTCGATGACGATGAGGACGGATATCTGTCACAGGAAGAGATAAATGAAGCGACCGATGTTGAATTGGGATATTGGTACAATACCGAAAAAATAACCGACCTTACGGGAATCGGTTATCTCACGTCTATGACAACGCTTAAACTTGTAGCAGCTTCTGAATGCTTGATTGAGAATATAGACCTTAGAAAAAACACTGCACTCCAAATATTATATTGCGTAGCGTGTAGTAAACTTGCACCGCCTGATCTCAGCAAGAATACGGAACTTATTGAATTTGATTGTTCTCAATGTAACTTTAATAGTATAGATGTCAGCCATAATACAAAACTTGAAAAGCTTGATTGCAGCTATAACAAACTGAAAAAACTTGACATAAGCGCCAACAAAGCGCTTAAATGGTTATGCTGTAAGCAAGGTTATTCTGAAGGCAACGTAATGCTTACGGAACTCGATACAAGCAAAAATACGGAGCTTGAATACCTTGAAATCCAAGATTATTATTCAAGTAGCAACAAAATCAAAAATCTTGATCTAAGTAAGAATTTAAAGCTTAAAACACTTATCTGTTGTGGTTTGGGATTAGAGAAATTGGATGTAAGTAAAAATGTTATGCTTGAAAAGCTTGTTTGCGGAAATAATAATATTGTAACACTTGATATAAAAAAGAATACTGCGCTGAAGGTTATCGGTTGTGAAAAATGCGGACTAAAAGAACTTGATGTAAGCAAAAATACCCAATTAACAGATTTAGGTTGTGGAAATAATATGCTAACAGAGCTTGATATCAGTAAACTGACCCAACTTGAAACATTATATATTCCCAATAATTTTATATCAGAGATTGATGTCAGCAATTGTGTTTCGTTGGAGGGCTTAACGTTCCCGCTTAATCGAATTAAACATATTGACCTTAGTCATAATAAGAAATTAAAATATTTGGTGTGTTGGGGAAACCGTCTTGAAAAACTTGATGTTACAAACAATCCGGAATTAGGTGATTTGGAAATAGGAACAGATTATCCTAAAGGGTATATTGATAGTCCCTTATTGGAAGAAAATGGAATGGGGAATAAGATAAAGTATATCAATCTCACATTTAATAAAAAACTTTATAGCTTACACGCAGATCGTAATATGATCACAAGTATTGATGTAAGCGGCTGTACAGAGGGCATTTTTGAAGGGAAATGCAGCGTTTATTGCTACGGAAATGAATATTATATTGGGAAAGTTTCTTCATTCGATCTTTCCGTACTCCCGGGATTCGATTCATCAAAGGCTTCCGAGTGGAGCGGCGCAGTTTATGACAGCACAACAAATACCATAATCAATTTTACATCCGACAAAATAACATATAAATACGATTGCGGACAAAATAATATATGTTTGTTTACGCTGCTTGTACAAGATGAGCCAAAACCAAAAGGTAATGTTGTCGTTACATATAACGGAAAAACCGAAGTATTTGCAGACCTTAATTCTCTTGAAAAAAATAAAGCTTATTTAAATACTGTTGGAGATATAACTATAGAACTTTTTGTTGATGTAACTGCAAAGAAATTCACAATACCGAAAAAAGCTTCAATGATAACATTGATTGGTAACAATCATACTTTTACGGTTCCTAATATTTCAGCAAATTGCGACTTAACGCTCGAAAACATCACATTAAAGACCGCAAAGGGCACGGCTGCGGCAGTTACCGCCAAAAAAGCGCTCACGGTCACAAACTGCACCCTCGGCACGGTAAAAGCCGCCGCGAACCTGACAGTTACCGACAGCA
>JAFTAG010000159.1 GCA_017458655.1 Ruminiclostridium sp.
GTAAAGACCGTTATAAAGAACCTGCTCGACCTGCTCAAAGTCGAAGCGCCGGAAAAAATGTAAACACAGAAAGGATACTTAAATGACAGACGACTGTTTGCGACCCATAGCTGTAGATCTTGACATATTCACCGTTATCGGAAAAAGCGGTCTGCTGACTATCCCTTACGGGGAGACTTCGTTCACGGAGCTGAAGGAAGTGTACAAGCAGAAGATAACTTCAGCCGTTACGGATAAGACGAGCTCGTTCCTGCTTGACGGTATGTCGCTGCTCTCCGACCTTCGGGGTGCGTTCCTCGAATGCAGGAAGTTCGGCAGGCCGATATATGTTCTTATCGACGTGGATGATGAACAGCTCACCGAGAACGAGCTGCCCGCCGACGCCGCGCTTATCGTTATGCAGAGCCTCGGGGCTATCTGCTTCGGCATTTCCTCCGACGATACCGAGACGCTGATAAGCGGCGTAAAGCGCATAAAGCCGTATTCAAAGATACCGCTCGCGGTTTGTCCGAAAGGCGGCAGCCTGTCCGATATCGAGATAATAAAGCTCCTGAACAGCGGCGCGGACGTTATCATCGGGCTTGACAACGAAAGCAAGACCCGCTTTCAGAACATCATTTCCGAAGAGAATTTCACCCCGCCGGATATCGAGTACGAGGACTCGATGATGCTCGCGAACGAGCGCTCGGCGTTCTTTCTCGAGCACGACACCACCGAGATATCCGACCCGATAGAGTGCAGCAAGGGTATGGGCGAAGACCTTATAGCAGCGTGTCAGGACAGCGGCTGTGACGTGCTGAAAATACAGATAAACAGCCCTGACGACGCGCTGGATTTTGCGGACAACGCCCACATGGCGACTCTGCCGGTGATGTTCAGCGGCGACGACGAGATAGCAATGAAGCTCGCCGTTATGCTGTATCAGGGGCGGGTGCTCATCGACGGCACAAGTATGATAGATTACGACGAGCTCAAAAAGACCGCACAAAAATACGGAGCGATAATATACTGATAAAAATTGCAGTGTTATGAGAGGGTGATCTGAATGAACGCGAGAGATAAGCTTTTTACTGCGCTCGATATGCTTACCGATGAGCAGATAGAGGGAATATACAATTTTCTGAAAAATATTGCAAACATAGACGGTGAGCCGAATGAGGAGATGAAACAGGCACTTGCGGAATCCGAGGATATTGCAAACGACCCCGGTAAGTATAAGAGCTATTCCTCTTTCGGGGAGATAATGCAGGAGATAAATAATGAAGTATGATATCAAATTGTCTTCTGTTTTCAAAAAGGAGCTCAAAGCTGTAAGCAAGCAGGGAAAGGATCTTTCACTGCTTGATGATATAGTTACGAAGCTTGCAAACGGAGAAGCTTTACCGGAGAAAAATCACGACCACGAGCTTTCCGGAAATTGGAAAGGACACAGAGAATGTCACATACAGCCGGATTGGCTGCTGATCTACAGAAAGACCGAAAAAGAACTTATTCTTACACTTGTCAGAACAGGCTCTCACAGTGATCTGTTTGGAAGATAAGGGAACGCAAAATGAAAAAAGGAGCAATAAAAATGGAACTGAACGAAAAACAGATAAGCTCGGAGCTTAAATACAAGGGTAAGGTAATAGACGTTTACAGCGACACGGTGGAGCTTGTCAACGGCAAGGAAGCATACCGCGATGTGGTGCGTCACCCGGGCGGTGTGTGCATAGTTGCGCTGAATGAGAACAACGAGGTCTATTTCGTTAAGCAGTTCCGTTATCCGCAGGGTAAAGTTCTGCTCGAGATACCTGCGGGCAAAATGGAATGGGGCGAGAACCCCGAGCAGTGCGGATTGCGCGAGCTGCACGAGGAGACGGGCTGCACCTGCGACGAGTTCACCTATCTCGGAAAGCTTATGCCGACTCCCGCCTACGACAGCGAGATAATATATATGTACCTCGCCAAGGGGCTGCACAAGGACAAGCAGAAGCTCGACGAGGACGAATTTCTTGAAGTATATACCATTCCGCTCGACAAGGCTGTAGAAATGGTGATGAATAACGAGATCGACGATGCGAAGACGCAGCTCGCGCTGTTAAAGGCTTCCCGACTGTCGGTCTGACACATACCGCTCATACGCGTTTATGATGCGGGACTCTATCTCACCGCGCGCCTCGGGGCTTATCGGGTGGATTATATCGCGGAATACTCCGGCTTCGTCACGGCGGCTGGGCATTGCCACAAAAACGCGTTCGTCGCCCTGAACTATCTTTATATCGTGAACGGCGATAGCATTATCCACCGTCATCGACACCACGGCTTTGAGCCGCCCGTCCTGCATTACCTTTCTTATCCTTATATCGCTTATGTTCATAGAGCTTACCTTCCTTTCGGTGTTGTCGCCGATAGTTTGAGCACTTTTCCCGAAATTATACGCTCGGCGGAATAACAGATCCTGTACAGAGAATAATCATAGTATGAACAACTTATAAAAAAAGGGGAGACACCCAATGGAAAACTTTCTCAAAGGTAAAAAGCATATCCACTTTATCGGTATAGGCGGCAGCGGTATGTTCCCACTGGCGCAGATACTGCACAAGCAGGGGTATTACCTCACCGGCTCGGACAACAACGAGACCGAGACGCTCAAAGCCGTCCGCGCAATGGGCATACCCGTGCAGATGGGGCAGCGCGCCGGGAATATCGAGGGCGCCGACCTTATCGTGCATACTGCCGCGATAATGGCGGACAATCCCGAGCTTATCGCGGCAAAGGCGAGCGGAGTTCCCGTTATCGAGCGCTCGGTGCTGCTCGGACTTATCACGAGTATGTACGATAACGCCGTCTGTGTCTGCGGAACTCACGGCAAGACCACCACGACCTCTATGCTGACGGAGATATTCATAGCCGACGGGAACGACCTTACCGCGGTGATAGGCGGCAAGCTCAAAGCGATAGGCGGCAGCGGCATCTGCGGCATGAGCGATACTATGGTATGCGAGGCCTGCGAGTTCGTGGATACGTTCTTAAAGCTGTACCCCGACACGGCGGTAGTGCTGAATATCGACTGCGACCACCTCGATTACTTCAGGACTATGGAGAATATGAAGCGGTCGTTCACAAAATTCTGCAATATGACCACCAAGCTGATAGTGTATAACGGCGACGACGCGAACACAGTTGATGCGGTGGGAGCGGCAGACACAAAAGCGCGGCTCGTGACATTCGGTTGGGACGAGAAAAACGACTATTACCCGGGAAATGTGAACAAGATATCCGATTTCAACACCGAGTTCGAGCTGTACAAGAACGGCGTTTCGCTCGGTAAGGTCGCTGTACACGTTCCCGGACGCCATAATGTGCTGAACGCTGTTGCGGCGTGTGCTGCGGCGCTCGAAAACGGCTGTAAGCTTGAAGCGCTCGTGAATGGGCTTGCTGACTTCCACGGCGCGGTAAGGCGCTTCGAGAAGCTTTCCGAGGTTAACGGCATAACGTTCGTTGACGATTACGCGCATCACCCCACCGAGGTGAAGTCGCTGCTCGAGACGGCTAAAGCTATGGATTTCAAGAGAGTGTTGGCGGTGCACCAGCCGTTCACATATTCCCGCACGGCTACTCTGCTGAACGAATTCGCGGAGGCGCTGAAAATCGCCGACAGGGTAGTGCTTACCGAGATAATGGGCAGCCGCGAGAAGAACACCTACAATATCTATTCAAAGGATCTTGCCGAAAAGATAGACGGGGCGGTGTGGTTCCCGACATTTGACGAGGTCGCGGACTATGTGGTGAAGAACGCGGAGAGCGGCGACCTTGTTATAACTTTCGGCTGCGGAGATGTATATAAGGTAGGCTATCTGATGATAGAGAAGCTTGGCGGCAAGCTTCTGTGACCCGAAAGGACGGTTCAGAATGACAAGAAGTGAAACGATAGTTTTTGAAAAGCTTCCCGAAACAGCCGATGAGCTTCGGAAGATGCCGCAGGCGACGCTTGAAGACCCGTTTAAGTGCGCGGCGCTCGTTGCGGCGATCATGTGCAGATATGAAAGCAATATGCAGGACTGCATAGATATGATGAATGTTATGCGCGGTTCGCGTTATCTGACACCGTATGATGTTCAGCTCATGCGTGACAGGCTCGGCGGACGCGGCTGTCTCGCTCGGTCGTATTTCGAGGGCGCGCGCCCCGAAAACGGCTACAAGCCCGATATACCTTACACTGTTGTAGTGAAGGATACCCCCGATTCCTACTCCGACCGCGGCTTCATCAAGCTGTACATAAAGTCGTCGGGTGACGATATTCCACGGCAGGTGCTTTTCCGTCAGAAGGGTGAAAAATGGTATCTCTGGGAGAACTTCCTTATGCTCAATATCGAGTACAATGACTGGGATGAAGAACAGACATAATAATAACAGCGTTCCCTCGTTTAAAGGCGCGGGAACGCTATATTTTTTCTTTTGCTCTGTCACATCATTCGGTTGATTTATCAAAGTGTAAGTTGATACCGCACAAACAGTGAATAGTGAAGAGTGAAAAGTGAATAGTGAATAGTGAATAGTTATGGGGGCGGCTTCGCCGCAGATTTAAATTCGCGCGCGAAGCGCGCACCACAATTGTCAATTATCAATTGTCAATACTAATTCTTCATCTTTTGATGAAGAATTAGTATTGGTTTCGTTTGCGGGTGCGCTGCTGCCGCACTTCGGACAGTATTTCTGGTAGTCTATCATCTCGTTGGTTGACCACTCATAGCCGCAGCTTACGCATTTGTGATATCTTGTAATGGGCGGTGGGCCGTAAATACACATGGGGATGTTGCTGTAGGGCTTGAAATCGCCCTCGCCGGCTTTTGTTCCGCAGTAGCGGCAATAGCTGTCCTCTCCTATTAATTTATGGCAGTTGCCGCAGCGGCCTTTGTAGTCTGTTGATATACCGCGTCTGAACATTTTCATTCCGTACTCCCCCTCACTTCTTTTTCTTCGGCGCGGGGAGCTCGTCATACATCGCTTCGATAAGCTTCCGTAAAAACTCCCTGTTGTCGATATCGTCAACGAGCAGCATTTCCTTTGCGCCCTCATACGGCAGCTCCTTCGGCGCGTCCGGCATTAGCGCCGCGGCGGATTTTGTCGGCTTTACGAGAAAGCGGTCGTCATATATGCCGCCGATAATTTTGCCGCGGTAATAGATGATATACTCGCCCATCATCGGACGGTAAGTTACTTCTTCGAGGCCGGAGAGCTGCTCCAGCACGAAATCGAGGTATTCTTTTCCTGATGCCATTTTTGCTCCTTTACAGCTGCTTGTTCAGCAGGATAACACATTCAACATGAACTGTCCGCGGGAACATATCCACTCCCCGGACGCTTATGACGCCGTATCCGTGCTCCGAGAGGTATTTGCAGTCCCGGGCGGCGGTGGCGGGATTGCAGGATATCATAACGACGCGTTCCGGTGAAAATGCAAGAATGTTGTCGAGGGTCGTCGTGTCACAGCCCTTTCGCGCGGGGTCAACCGTCACA
>JAFTAG010000160.1 GCA_017458655.1 Ruminiclostridium sp.
TATGTATCCCTAACGAAAGCATAGAGGACACCCCGCCTGCCGGGCTACCCGACCTTAACCAGATAATTCTTGTGTATTGCCGCAGCGGAAGACGAAGCAAGGAAGCGGCACAGAAGCTCTTCGATATGGGCTATACCAGAGTATATGAGTTCGGTGGCATAATAGACTGGATAGGTGAAACAATGAAAAACGAAGAAGATCACAGCATGGACCCCATAGCGATACCGGGGCTTCTTGTCGGTGACAGGTATTATACATTCGATTTTGAGAGCAACAGCTCTGCGGACGCGTTTTTTGAGAAGATAAAAAAGGAAACGCTGACGGTCGTGATGCACGATCAGGACAGTTCCGGAAAGATCGGAGACCTGCCGTGGGAACTTCCTGCGAATGATGTTGAAATGACCGCGGAGCCCGGCAACATAATCCTGTGCGCGGGCGGCAGGATCATGCTCTGCTACGGCGAGAGCACGGGCAGTTATACAAAGCTCGGCAGCATCGGCGACGTGACCGGCGAGGAACTTTCGGAGGTCCTCGGTGCCGGCGATGTTACAGCGGAATTCTCGGTCGAGTGGACGGAATGATAAAAGAAGGACAGATATGAAAAATAAAACAGAACGATTTCCGGGACGCGCTTCATTTCTGCGCTACGAACTGAAAGGCAGCACCGGATTTTTTATAGCAAGCATGCTGCTGTCTGCTTTTGTGACGCTTGCGGATCTGATAAATCCAAGGATAATTTCCTGCGTCATAGACTATGTCCTTTCGGAGCTGCCTTTGCCCGAAAGCGGCATAGAATCGGAGCTTATACACCTTTTCGGCGAACCCGCGTATATCCGTGAACGGCTCTACATACCCGCGCTGCTTGTCATATTCGCTGCGCTGATCGGAGCGGCGGCAAGATACGCGCAGAGCATAACGAATACGGCAGGCGCGGAAAGACTTGTAAAGCGTATGCGGAATACGCTGTTTTCCCATGTTGACAGGCTCTCCGTAAAGTGGTACGGTGAAAACTCCACCGGCGACATCCTCCAGAGATGCACCTCCGACGTTGAGACCGTGAAGCAGTTCGTTTCCTCAAAGCTCACATCGTTTATCAGAATAATAATGCTCATCGCGCTGAGTATGTTTTTTATGTCGGGGATAGATCTGACGCTGGCGCTTATCGCCGCGGCTTTTATCCCGGTCATAGTCGGCTATTCAATGTATTTTCACACAAGGATCGGCAACATCTTCATGAAAGCCGATGTGCAGGAGGGCGTAGTTTCGTCCATAGTGCAGGAGAATCTCACGGGTATAAGGGTCGTGAGAGCCTTCGGCAAGGAAGCGTACGAGTGTGACAGGTTCATAAGCGAGAACTCGGAATACACGAATATGTGGATCAGAATGATGAGACTCATGAGCTTTTTCTGGTCCGCGGGAGATCTTATCTCGGGACTTCAGGTGATGATTGTTGTCATTATGGGCGCTGTATATTGTGTGAACGGTGTCATTACACCCGGCAACTATGTGGCGTTCATTTCCTATAACGCTATGCTGATCTGGCCGGTCAGGGAGCTGGGACGCACCATTGCGGATCTGAGCCGCGCCGGTGTCTCAATGGACAGAATAAGAGCGATACTCAATGCCCGCAAGGAGGATCTCAGCGACGAACCCGCATCTTTCGGGGACGTACAGGAACCACTTATAGAATTCTCCGATGTTTCCTACACCTATAACGGCAGCACCTATGCGCTCAGAAACATAGATCTGCACATCAACAAGGGCGAAAAGATCGGTCTCATAGGAGGTACCGGCTCCGGGAAAAGCACCCTTGCCGATCTGATGACCCGTATGTGCGGCGGACAGGGGCTTACCGGCAACATTACCTACCGCGGGAAAGACATTACCGAATACCCTCTCGCTGCGTACCGGCGGCAGTTCTCGTCGGTGCTCCAGGAGCCGTTCCTGTTCTCGGGAACGATATCCGATAACATCGGCATAGCCGCGGAAGACATATCTCCGGAGCGCATCAGAAGCGCCGCGGAAAAGGCAGCGCTGCTCCCTGCGATAGAAAAGTTCACCGACGGGTTCGATACATTTGTCGGGGAGCGCGGAGTCACGCTGTCCGGCGGTCAGAAACAGCGGTGCGCGATAGCCGCGGCTCTCGCCAGGGACTGTGAAGTGCTGATACTCGACGACGCGTTTTCTGCGCTTGACGCTCAGACAGAAGCACAGGTCAGAAAGAATATTTTTGCGGAGCTTGACGGAAGGACCGCGGTGATCATTTCACACAGGATATCGACAATAGCGGGATGCGACAGGATATACGTCCTCGACGGCGGCAGGATATGCGCCCACGGCACACATCAGAGCCTCATCTCGCAGGAGGGTATTTACAGAGACATATATGAGCTTCAGAAATAAAAAAGGCACGTTTTCCTCAATGGTGACCATAAGTCGGCCTTACACGAAGAGTATGATAATAATGATAGTGACGGGCTTTATCTGCAGCGCCTGCGACTCTGTTTTCCCGCTGTTCAACAGATATGCCCTTGATCATTTTGCGGCGGAGCGCACGCTCGATACTCTCGGTATTTTTATAGCGCTGTATACAGCCGTCCTTGCGGTGCAGGTAGCAGGCAATTATATCTCCGCGGCTATCTGCGGCAGAATAGAGGTCAGCGTGAACCGTGACCTCCGCGACTCTTCATTCCGGCATATACAGAAGCTCTCGCTTTCATATTTCAACAGCAACAGCATCGGCGCCATACATTCAAGGGTAATGAGCGACACATCAAAGATAGGCGAAACCGTCTCATGGAAGCTTATGGATATAGTCTGGTGCGGCTCGTATCTGATAAGCATACTTATCAGCATGGCAATAATATCTCCGGAGCTTTTTGCCGCGATACTCGTGCTTATCCTGTGCGCCACGCTGTTCACGGCGTTTTTCCAGCGCAGGCTGATAAAGGTCAACAGACTTATCAGACAGCAGAATTCCGTGATAACCGGCGATTTCAACCAGACCGTCACCGGAATAAAAGCCGTGAAATCCATGTCTGTCGAAGCCCGTATGGAAAAAGAGCTGTTCTCCGATACAGAGAAAATGCGCAGACATTCCGTAAGAGCCGGACATATTTCGGCGTTCTTCTCTGCGGCGGTCGGCATGGTGAGCGCCCTCGCGCTTTCTGTTATCCTGTACCGCGGCGGTGCGCTGACGATCGAAGGAGTAATGCTTATAGGCACGCTTTCGGTGTTCATGTCGTACGCGCTGGGAATGATCGAGCCGATACAGCATATCGTCATGACGCTCTCGGAGTTTGCCGCGATACAGGCAAGTCTTGAACGATACAACGAGCTTATTAGCACTTCGTCTGACGTCAGCGACACAGAAGCCGTATTTGAAAAATACGGTGACGAGTTTGAACCTAAAACCGAAAACTGGGAAGCCGTAAACGGCGACATCGAGTTCGACCACGTTACGTTCACCTACCCGGACGGAGATATTCCGGTGCTCACCGATTTCTCGCTGAAAGTTCCGAAGGGCAGCATGGTCGCACTGGTCGGCGAGACAGGTGCCGGGAAATCCACGCTCGTAAATCTCGTATGCCGCTTCTATGAGCCTACCTCCGGCAGAGTGCTCATTGACGGAAGGGATATACGCGAAAGATCGGTCAAGTGGCTGCACAGTCATCTGGGCTACGTTTTGCAGACGCCGCACCTGTTTTCCGGAACAGTCCGCGATAATCTGCGCTACGCGAAGCCCGATGCCACAGACGAGGAGATACGCGGCGCGCTCGCGGCCGTATCGGCTCTGGATATAGCCGAACAGCTCGAAAACGGCCTTGACAGCAGGGTCGGCGAAGGCGGCTGTACGCTTTCCACGGGTCAGAAGCAGCTCATATCCTTTGCGAGAGCCGTGCTTGCCGACCCCGATATCCTTATACTCGACGAAGCGACTTCATCTGTCGATACGATAACCGAAAAGAAGATACAGTCGGCTATAAAGAAGCTTACCGGCGGCCGTACGTCGTTCGTTATAGCGCACCGGCTCTCCACGATCGCGGACGCGGACATCATCATAGCTGTAAAGGACGGCATGATCGCGGAACAAGGAACCCACGCGGAGCTGCTGAACAAAAAGGGCGTTTATTACGAGCTGTACACAAGACAGCATGAAGATATAGACAGAGTGGTCACCGACAGAATATGATACGACAGACGTATAGAAAATAAACTGAAAGGTATGTTTATGAAAATTGATCTGAACGAAAACTGGACAATGAAATACAAGGACAGCGTGTATACCTGCGCCGTTCCTTGTTCGCTGTACAAGGTCCTGCTTGATAACAAAGAGATACCCGACCCGTATTACCGCGAGAACGAGTATATTTCCACCG
Source organism: Ruminiclostridium sp. (assembly GCA_017458655.1). Lineage (GTDB taxonomy): Bacteria > Bacillota > Clostridia > Oscillospirales > Ruminococcaceae > Ruminiclostridium_E. The sequence continues at coordinate 4,380 of JAFTAG010000160.1, forward strand.
ACCTCTGCCGTGAGGACGTGACATTCAGGTGCATATTTGACGCGAGCCCCGAGGTGCTTTCCGCGGATATGCAGCTTATCGTATTCCACGGCATAGACACGCTTGCGGAAGTCCGGGTCAATGGCGAACACGTTCTTGACACCGACAATATGCACCGCATATGGGAACTCGATGTGACCGGAAAGCTGCGTGAATACAACACTCTCGAAGTGCGCATCAAATCGCCGATAAACTACATCGAGGAAGAGGACAGAAATCGTCATATATGGGGTACCGCCGACTGCATGACGGGATTTATGCACCTTCGGAAAGCGCATTATATGTTCGGCTGGGACTGGGGTCCGAAACTCCCGGATATGGGTATCTGGCGCGGCGTTGAGCTTCGCGCATACAACATCGCGAGAATAGAAAACATTTACTGCGAAGTGAAAAACGAGCTTCCCGCAGAAGCTGCCGACCTGAAAATTACCGCGCTTATCGACAGCAAAAACGATACGGATATTTATTTTGAATGCGAAATAAGCGCTCCCGAAGGCACTACGGTGTTTGACGGGCGGCTCCCCGATGACGGCATCATCCAGATTTCCGAGCCGCAGCTCTGGTGGGTGCGCGACCTCGGTGAACAGCCGTTATACACTGTCACGCTGAAACTTATCGGCGGGCAGGGCGCCGTTCTCGATACCTGCACCAGACGCATAGGTCTGCGTACTCTAATTATCTCAAAGGACAGGGACGAATGGGGCGAGGAATTCTGCTTCAAGTGCAACGGCGTGAAGGTGTTCGCAATGGGCGCGAACTATATCCCCGAAGATCAGATCGTCACCCGTATGACAAAAGAAAAAACCGCCCGTCTGCTCGAAGACTGCGCGGCGGCTAACTTCAACTTTATCCGCGTGTGGGGCGGCGGCATATATCCGGACGACTGGTTCTACGACAAATGCGACGAGCTCGGACTCATCGTGTGGCAGGACTTCATGTTCGCCTGCTCGGCTTACCGGCTGACAGAGAAGTTCCGGAAAACCGTCGAAGCAGAGATTGCCGACAACATCATACGTCTACGGCATCATCCCTCCCTCGGACTGTGGTGCGGCAACAACGAGATCGAAAGCGCGTGGCTCTACTGGGGTCTGCCCGAAGATCCGGAATGCAGGCGCGACTATCTTACGCTGTTTGAAAAAATTATCCCGAAGCTCGTATATAAATACGACCCGCAGCGTGCGGGCTTCTATCACCCGTCTTCCCCGTCGTCCGGCGGCGGGTTTAAAGAGCCGTGCTCCAACGCGGCGGGCGATATGCACTACTGGGACGTGTGGCACGGCTTCAAGCCGCTCGAGGATTTCCGCAGGTATTATTACCGCTTCTGCTCGGAGTACGGCTTTGAGAGCATACCCGATATAAAGACCGTCCGCACATTTGCGGAGGCCGGTGATCTCGATCTCTGCGGAACGGTGATGCAGGCGCACCAGAAGTGCTCTCTCGGCAACGAAAAGCTGATGTTCTACCTTGCGCAGATGTGCAACTACCCCTACGATTTCGAGAGGCTGATATACTGCACACAGCTCGTGCAGGCGGACTGCATACGCTCGAATGTCGAGCACATGAGACGCGCGAGAGGCCGCTGCATGGGCTCGGCTTACTGGCAGGTAAACGACACGAACCCGGTCATCTCGTGGTCGGGCATCGACTATTACGGGCGCTGGAAAGCCCTGCACTACGCGGCAAAACGCTTCTACGCGCCGATACTTCTGAGCTGCGACGACAGCGACACGGAACACCCTGTTCTGTATGTCACCAACGATACCCCGAACGCCGAAAAGCTCACGGTATCCTGCCGTGTCAGAAACAACAAAGCCGTGATACTCGGCGAGTTCACGGCTGAGATATATTCGTCTGAAATGTCGGCGGCTCCCGCACTTGCGCCCGATCTGTCCGGATATTTTACCGATACAAACGACAGGCGCACAAAGTACATCGAGTACACGCTCGAAAGCAGCGGCAAAGTCATAAGCCGCGGTACCACACTGTTCGTGCGCCCGAAGGAGTTTGACTTCCTGCCGGCGGAGGTGAACGCCGATATCGAGGACAGCGGTGACAGCTTCACAATAACGCTGACAGCGGACTGCTTTGCCAAAAGCGTATGCGTATCGTTCAGAAGTCTTGACTGCGTACTATCGGACAACTGGTTCGACATACACGGAAATGAGCCTGCTGCGATAACGCTGCCGAAGCAGGACGGACTGACCGCCGATATGCTCCGCGAACAGCTCGGAATACGGAACTACTGATCTGTGATCCCGTTATCATTTTCCGCTGTCGTTATATCCGACAGTGTCAAGTATCGTGTCGAGCAGCTTCATGTTCTTTATTGAGAACTCTTCGGTGACAAGCGGCACTGCCCTGCCCCGTATGCTTGCGTTCATGTTCTCGGCTTCGAGGGTGTAATTCGATACGGAAGTTACGGTCTCGGTGCGGATATCGCGCTCCCAGCCCTGCTTCTTTATCGTCACGCTGAAGGAGAGCTCTCCGCCCGCGTTGTATTCCACATCGGAGCGGATATGACCCTTCGAGCCGTGAACGAACAGCCTGTCATATCTGTCGCAGGTGTCTGTACCGAGTATCATTCCCGTGTTGAACGAGGCTCTCGCGCCGTTCTCAAAGCCTATGAGCACTCCGGCAAGATAGTCCACGCCGGTGCTGTCGAGCTCCGCGTCCGCCTTGACGTACTTTATCGGCGAGTCGATAAGCGACAGTATCATCGAGGTGCAGTAGCAGCCGACATCGTATATCGCGCCGCCGCCGAATTCCTTGTGCAGTCTGAAATCATCGGAATAGCACTGCGTGAGGAATGCGGTGTCGATGTAGTCCACCGTGCCGATCTCCCCGCCCGCAACGATGCTTCTCAGCTTCTCCATATAGGGGCTGTGCAGATACGCAAACGCCTCCATAAGTATGACGCCGTTCTCCATTGCGGCGGCGAACATACGGCGAAGCTCCGCCTCGTTCATCGCTATGGGCTTTTCGCAGAGAACGTGCTTGTGCGCGTTGAGGGCTTTTATCACCCATTCGCA
>JAFTAG010000161.1 GCA_017458655.1 Ruminiclostridium sp.
CATGAGGATAGGGCTCTGCCCTATCCTCAAACTCCTGACCCGGTTCCTTTGTGCGACAAAGGAACCGAAAGCGTAGAGAAAATAGTTTGAAGAAAGTGCGGAAGATACTGTCTTTCCGCACTTCAAAATTTAAATAATATCGAGCCCTTGCCTGTTGCGCAGGGGAAAACAAGTATTTCAACACCCCGCCCTCGGCGGGGTGTTGAAGAACTCTATAGGAAAAGAGATAACAATGACAGATCCCGCACAGGCAGTATTCGAGCAGACGATAATAATGTTCATGATCGTTATTATCGGCGCGCTATGCTACAAATTCAAGCTCATTAACGACGACGGAAAAAAACAGCTCTCAAACCTCGTGCTCAACGTGGTCAACCCGCTGCTTATCTTCTTGTCTTATCAGACCGATATGCGCCCCGAGCTTATCGAGGGATTTCTCTGGACAGGCGCTATGGGCGTGCTTACATATATCCTGTTCATTTTCGCCTCAAAGCTGATATTCCCCCAAAAAGAGGGCAGAGATACGATCATAGAGCGGTTCAGCGTCATCTATTCTAATTTCGCGTTTATGGGAACTCCCCTTATCTTCGGCGTTTTCGGCAGCGACGGCGTCTTTATGCAGACCGGCTTCATCACCGTGTCCAACCTCTTCATCTGGACACACGGCGTTATGATGATGACAAGCGGGAGAGCCGACAGCCCCAAGCCCCACGACGCTCTGCTGCGGGCTCTGCGTTCCCCGGCAATAATAGCGGTGGCAGCGGGGCTCATACTGCTGTTCACAAGGATAAAGCTCCCCGGAATGGTCTATACCGCGCTCAACAATGTCGCCGAAATGACCACCCCGCTCGCGATGATAGTCGCCGGCGCTTCGATAATGAGCGCGGGGCTGCTCGGAAGCATAAAGAACCTCCGCGTGTATCTCGTCTCCGCTGTGAGACTGCTGCTTATGCCCGCTCTCGGCATCGCCGCCGTACTGTTCATTCCCTGCCCCGATATCCCGAAGCTTATCACGATCATCGAGTTTTCCTGCCCGGTCGCCGCTGTCGGCACAATGTTCGCGATACGCTACGACCGCGATTCCCACTACGCCGCACAGGTCTTCGCAGTATCGACCCTGCTCTCCGCGGGCGTTCTCCCGCTTGTGGTGCTCGGCGCGACTTCGCTCATGGAGGTGCTGCACGGCGTATGAATGCTTATGATATAGCGGTCGTCGGCGGCGGAGCTTCCGGTCTCGCGGCCGCGATCTCCGCGAAACGTGTGAATAAAAAAGCCTCTGTCGCAGTGACAGAGCGCCTTCCGAAAGTCGGCAAAAAGATACTCGCAACGGGAAACGGCCGTTGTAACCTCTCAAATACAGACCTTGGCCGCGCGTATCACGGGAGCTGCCGCGATATGCCGGACAATGCCGGGATATGCGTCCCCGACTTTTTTGCGGGTCTCGGCGTTCTCTGCGAGGACGACGGCTCCGGCAGGATATATCCCCGGTGCAGGTCGGCGGCTTCCGTGCTCGACGCTCTGCGGCTCGAATGCGCCAAGCTCGGCGTTGAGGAAATATGCGGGTTCGAAGTGAAGAAGTTGGAGATCGGGAAAGCGTTCACTCTGCGTTCCGACACGGACAGCATAACGGCACGCTCGGTGATACTCGCGGGGGGCGGAAAGTCCCAGTCCGCGCTCGGCAGCAACGGCAGCCTGCTCGGGATATGCTCCGATATCGGCATTTCGGTCGCTCCCGCATTCCCCGCGCTCGTACCGTTAAAGACCGACCCCGCGCTCGTGAAGCCGCTCAAAGGCCAGCGCGCCGACGCGAATGTCACGTTTTCTCATAACGGCAAGGCGGTAAAAAGCGAACGCGGCGAGGTGCAGTTCACCGACGGCCTGCTGTCCGGTATCTGTGTTTTCGACCTGTCGTATCTTTACGATATGTACGGGCGCGGCAGTGAACTGCGGCTCGACCTGCTCCCCGGTATGTCCGCCGAAGAGGTGACGGCGCTGCTTAAAGACACCCGTTCCGTTCGTGCCGATACAGCCCCCGAGGACTACCTGAGCGGCATTTTTACCCGCCCTATGGGTATATATATACTCAAACGCGCACTCGGCAGACTGCCCGGAAAAACGCGCGAAATAAACGACATCGCGAAGGTCGCCGGAACGATAAAGGCACTGACCTTCCCCGTTACCGGAACGGCAGGCTTCGAGCGCTCGCAGGTCACGGGCGGCGGCATTGTTGCCGACGAGCTGACGGAGCGGTATGAATTGAAGAAATCCCCGGGCATGTTCGCCTGCGGAGAGCTGCTCGACATCTACGGAGACTGCGGCGGTTACAACCTCGATTTCGCGTTCTCGTCGGGCATACTTGCAGGAAGGTACGCCGCGTCCGATCTGAAAAAACTATGATATGATACGAATAAACGACATTTATCTGCCCCTCGGCTATACGGACGATATGCTCCGCAGCAAGGCGGCAAAGGAAATAAACGTGAAGCCCGCGGATATTACGGACCTGCGGCTC
>JAFTAG010000162.1 GCA_017458655.1 Ruminiclostridium sp.
CTCGGCGCCGCGCTTATGCCGTCCGTACTGCGTCTATAAAACGCTTGATCTTGTCGTAGTCTTTGTTGCCGTCCGTCTCGACGCCCGTGCTTACGTCAACGCCGTAGGGACAGTATTTCCTGATCGCCGCCGCGACATTCTCCGGGGTAAGCCCGCCCGCAAGTATATACAACCGGTCAACATCCTCCAGATAGTCCCAGTCAAAGCTCTCACCCGTGCCGCCGGCACCGTTGTCGAGAAGAAGATAGTCCGCCGGGCTGGCAAGTGCCTCGTTCACGTCCGCGGCATTATCAACCGCATACGCTTTCAGCACCGTAAGCCCTGTCATCTCCCTGATCTTTCTGACCTGCTCGTCCGTTTCGTTACCGTGCAGCTGTATCGCCCCGATAGCGCCCGAACGCGCAATGTCGCATATCACGTCGATGTCCTCGTCAACGAACACGCCGACGGTCTTTATCCGCTTGTCAAGAGCGGTACGGAACCGCAGAGCCGTTTCCGGAGTGATGTAACGGCGCCTGCCATTTGCGAATATAAATCCCACATAGTCGGGAAGCAGCTCGTTGACGTAGCCAACGTCTTCCTCCCGCATTATTCCGCATATTTTTATTTTTGTCATAGTTTGTCCCCTTTTTTGCAGCTTCGCCGCCGTTTTGTCATTATCCTTTCAGGCGGTTCAGCATTTCTTTCTTGTCGGGAGCGCGCATGAGCGTTTCGCCGATCAGAAGCGCGTCCGCACCCGCTTTACGCATGGTTTCGACATCTTCGGCGGTCTTTATGCCGCTTTCCGCCACAAATACGACGTTCCCGGGAACGAGCTTCCGCAGATTGGCGGCATTGTCCGTGCTCACCGAGAAATCCTTCAGATTGCGGTTGTTCACGCCTATCACGCGGGCTCCTGCGCTTATCGCCGTTTTCACCTCGTCCGCGTCGTGAGCTTCCACCAACGCCGAGAGACCGAGCGTATCGCAGATACCGATGTATTCCCGGAGCGTGTCTTCGCCGAGCAGCGAGCATATCAGCAGCACCGCCGCCGCCCCGAGGGTCTTTGCCTCGTATATCATATACTCGTCAACGGTGAAATCCTTGCGAATGCAGGGGATGCTCACCGCGGCGGCTATCTCCCGCAGATACTCCGTGCTGCCGAGGAACCATTCCGGCTCGGTGAGAACGCTTATACAGTCCGCTCCCGCAGCCTCGTATTCCTTTGCTATAGAGAGATAAGGGAAATTTTCGGCGATGATCCCCTTGGACGGGGAAGCCTTCTTGCACTCGCAGATAAACGCGATATCGGGCTTTTTCAGCGCTTTCTCAAATGAAAAGCCGCCCTTCGGCATTTCAAGCGCGCGGTGCTTCATTTCCTCTGCGGAAATATGCTCCTTTGCGTCGGCAACACGCTTTCGGGTGCTTTCCGCTATCGTATCGAGAATGTTTGCCATATCAGTTGTTGGATACCTCAACGAATCTGTTCAGAATTTCGAGCGCCTTGCCGCTGTCGATAAGCTCTGCGGCCTTCTTTACGCCCTCCGCGAACGAAGCGGCCTTACCGCCGACATATATCGCAGCGCCTGCGTTCATCAGCACTGCCGTGCGCTTTGCGCCCTTGTCCTTGCCCTCGAGTATCGCACGGGTGATAGCGGCGTTCTCGGCGGGAGTTCCACCCACCAGCTCGGACTTGTCGCACCGCGTGAAGCCGAAATCCTCGGGCTTTATCGTGTATGTCTTGTACCAGCCGTCGTTGAACTCGCACACAACGGTGGGGGAGCTTGCCGATATCTCATCGAGCTTGTCCGTGCCGAATACGACCATACCGCGCTTCATACCGAGTGTGGTGAGCACCTGCGCTATCGGCTCAACGAGATAACGGTCATACACGCCGAGCACGATGAACTGCGGGCTTGCGGGGTTGGTAAGCGGCCCTAAGATGTTGAACACCGTGCGGAAGCCGAGCTCCTTGCGGATAGCGCCGACATACTTCATCGAAGTATGGTATTTCTGCGCGAAGAAGAAGCAGATACCCACCTTTTCAAGCAGCTCGACGCATTTTTCGGGCGTGAGGTCGATATTTACGCCGAGGGCTTCGAGGCAGTCGGCAGCTCCGCACTTGGACGATGCCGCACGGTTGCCGTGCTTTGCCACCTTAACGCCGGCGGCGGCTATTACCATTGCCGATGTTGTGGAAATGTTGAAGCTTCCCGCGTTGTCGCCGCCAGTGCCGACAATTTCGAGCACATCGAAGTTATGCTCGACCTTTGTCGCGTGGTCACGCATTGCCGCTGCGCAGCCGGATATTTCGTCTATCGTCTCGGCTTTTGCGCTCTTTGTCGATAATGCCGCGAGGAATGCCGCGTTCTGCGTGGGCGTGGTCTCGCCGCTCATTATCTCGTTCATTACGGCGTAGGCTTCGTCGTAGGTGAGATCCTGTTTCTGTACTATTTTTACTATTGCTTCCTTTATCATGGTAATTTCTCCTGTCTGATCGAAAATACTTCGTTCTCTTTTAGCTTTCCAAAAAATTTCTGAGCATCTGCTTACCGTCGGGGGTAAGGATAGACTCGGGGTGGAACTGGACACCGTAGATCGGGTGATCCTTGTGTTCGACTGCCATTATTTCGTTATCGGTAGTCCTTGCCGTGACTTTGAGGCAATCGGGGAGGGTGGCTTCATCGGCGGCGAGGGAGTGGTAGCGGGCTACCTTTTCTTTCTGCGGCAGACCCCTGAACAGCTTGCTGTCCGGGTCGAGCGTCACTTCGGACTGTTTGCCGTGCATGAGGCGCTTTGCGTAGGTTATCGTTGCGCCGTAGGCCGCGCATATCGCCTGGTGGCCGAGGCATACCCCGAGGGTGGGGATCCTTCTGCTCACTGTCCGAGCCACCTCTATGATGTTTCCGGCATCCTCGGGACGTCCGGGGCCGGGCGAGATGATGATATGGCTCGGGGCGAGAGCTTCTATCTCGCTCACCGTCATATCGTCGTTTCTTATTACCTTGATATCGGGCTGTATCTCGCCGACATACTGGTACAGATTGTACGAGAAGCTGTCGTAATTGTCTATCAGCAGTATCATTCGATATCACCTGCCTTTTCGAGCGCGTTTATGACCGCTCTTGCCTTATTTATACTCTCGTAGTATTCATTTTCCGGAACGCTGTCCGCGACTATACCTGCGCCGCTGCGCACGAACACTGTGCCGTTCTTCTTATATGCGATGCGGATAGCTATGCAGGTATCGAGATCGCCATTGAAGGCTATATAGCCTATCGCGCCGCCGTAAATGCCGCGCTTGTTGCTCTCGAGCTCGTTTATAAGGCGGCAGGCGCGTATTTTCGGGGCGCCGGAGAGCGTCCCCGCAGGGAGAACGGCGTTCACAGCGTCTATCGCGTCTTTGTCGTCGCGTATCTCGCCTCGAACCGTGGAACCGATGTGCATAACGTGCGAGAAACGCTCTATCAGATGCAGCTTCTCGACCGAGACAGTGCCGAATTTGCTTATCTTGCCGAGATCGTTGCGGCCGAGATCGACCAGCATATTATGCTCGGCAAGCTCCTTTTCGTCCTGCAAGAGCTCCTTCTCGAGCTGTTCGTCCTCCTCGGGAGTCCTGCCGCGGGGGCGCGTTCCCGCAAGCGGGAAGGTATGCAGAACACCGTTTTCAAGCTTCACGAGCGTTTCGGGCGATGCTCCCGCGACCTCAACGTCCGTTCCGGAGAAGTAGAACATATAAGGCGAGGGGTTTATCGTCCGCAGGATACGGTATGTGCTGAGCAGACTGCCTTCAAACGGCGCGGAAAGACGATTCGAGAGCACTATCTGGAAGATGTCGCCTTCTTTGATGTAATTCTTTGCCTTCTCGACCATTTCACAGTAGTGAGCCTTGTCAAAAAGCGGGGTTATCTCGCCTGTGATGCGTCCCGGCTGTTCGCGCTTGCGCTCGCCGTTCTTCAGCAGGTCGGCCATTGCCCGCAGCTCGGACTTCGCGCGGTTGTATTCCGTTTCGAGCGCGTCCGGGTCGGTGAGCTTCATATTCGCTATCAGAATGATCTTTTGCAGGAAATTGTCGAAAACTATCACCTTGTCGAACAGCATCAGGTCAACGTCCTTGAAGTTCTCCACATCGTCGGTATCGACCTTTATCGTCGGCTCGGTGTAATTCAGGAAGTCGAACGAGAAATATCCCACAAGACCACCCGTGAACGCGGGAAGATATTCGAGCTTGGGGCTTTTGTATTCCGCGAGCAGCTGGCGTATGTATGCTGACGGGTCGTCGGTCTTTATCCGCAGGTCGCCCGCTTTCAGCTCCCCGTCAACGCAGGTGAGCTCCATTTTCGGCTCATAGCCGAGGAACGTGTAGCGACCCCATTTCTCCTTGTTCTCCACGGATTCAAGCATATAAACGTGTGTGGAGACGTTTTTCAGTACGGACAGCACCCCGAGCGGAGTGTACATATCCGAGAGCATTTCGCAGCTCAGCGGGAATACAGCGTATTTCCCCTCGGCGGCAAACTGCCGTACCTTTTCGATGTCGGGTGTAACGGTGTGCATAGCATTACCTTCCTTTCCGTGCGGCTGCACGATTCTGCGGGAACAGGCCGTTATAAACAAAAAACCCGTCCCTGAACTTAAAGCTTTAAGTCAAGGACGAGTGTCATTACTCGCGGTGCCACCTTGATTCACGGCTTGATGCCGTGCGCTTTGCGGGATACCTTCATATCCCCGGCAACTGACGTATGCCTTTACGTCGCAGTTTTCCCGGAAGCTTCCGCTTTTTACCCGACTGCGCCCTCCGCGGTCCACTTGACGTACTGTTTCACGCCCGGCTCTCACCTTCCCGGACTCTCTGTTGAGGCATATAGCGTCTTTATCTCCGCTTCATTGGTTTGAATTTTTTACTATAATAGCATAGTTTTTGATATTTGTCAAGGGTTTTTGCAGGATTTTTAAAATTTTTTTGCAAATTGGCAATGCTGCTAATGTTGACCGGTCGTTTTCCGGATGTCAAGGGTATCCATAAAATTTTTTCTTTTGTTTTCTGGAGAAAAAATTTTCCGGAGCCTCCCTTGACATCCGGAATGCGTGCGTAAAGCATTTGCCTTGTATGGCGGCATCCGTGCCGCCTTTTGAGCAAATGCACAATGCTTCCTGCATTGGTGTACGGCTGCGCCGACGGGGCTGGGTGGGAAGCAAGACCGCAGTGGCACCCCGTCGCTCTTTCCATTTTACCACGCCGCACCACTCCCTGCCTCTCTTCTTTCGGTCAGTCTCCCGCCTCGGGGGCGAATAAAAAGCAAGTCTGTGTATTGACTAATGCTTGAAAAAATGCTATAATATAAAATGATTACGGTCAAGCGGAACGCTTGCGCGGGTCGAGGCTGCGTAAGCCTCGTGCCGTCTGCAAAGACAGCGCGTAAGCGCCGCTGCACAAGACTCACCCGGGAGCAGAAGCTATGGAACTCAACATCGTGCTCGTAGAGCCGCAGATACCGCAGAACACGGGAAATATCGCAAGGACGTGCGCCGTAACGGGCGCAAGGCTGCATATCGTGAAGCCCATGGGCTTTACCGTCACCGACAGCCACCTTAAACGCGCCGGGCTGGATTACTGGCACCTGCTCGATATCACCTACTACGACGGGCTCGACGACTTCTTTTCCCGGAACGCGGACGGGGTATTCCGCTATTTCTCGACAAAGGCTGTCAACAACTACTGCGGCGTAAGCTACCCCGACAGGTCATATATCGTTTTCGGGCGCGAGGACGCGGGACTGCCCGAGGAACTGCTTTTCCGCAATAAGGAAAACTGCGTTCGCATCCCGATGATAGACAATATAGCCGCCCGCAGTCTCAACCTCTCGAACAGCGTCGCCGTCGCGGCATTCGAGGTGCTGCGTCAATGGGGCTTCCCCGAGCTGAAAAACCGCGGCGAGCTCACAAAATATAAATGGAAGGAAGATAATACCAATGAGCAAGTATAAGATAATAGCCGACAGCGGCTGCGACATCTCCGTCGAGGACGAAAAGCGCTGGGGGATAGATATAATGCCGTTCGATGTCACTATCGGGGGCGAGACTATCCGCGAGCGCGTGGATATCTCGGGCGAGGAGTTCCTCCGCCGCATCGCGGAAGAAGAGGAGATACCCAAGACCTCGCAGATAACGCAGTTCCGCTTTGAGGAAAAGTTTGAGGAATGCGTCAATGAAGGCTTTGAGGACGTTATCGTCATACTTATCAACGGCGCGGGCAGTGCTACATACTCCAACGCCGTGAATGCTGCCGCACAGCTCAAAGAGGACGGCAAGTCGGGAAATACCAAATTCCACATATTCGACAGCCGCACCTACTCTATAGGCTACGGCTACCCCGCCGTGGAAGCCGCAAAGAAGCTCGAAGCGGGGCAGAGTATGGATATCGTGCTCGCGTACCTCGAAGACTGGTTCGCAAGCTGTGAGCTGTACCTTATGCTGTTCAACCTGCGCCACGCCAAGAAGTCGGGCAGGATAAAGGCCGCCGCCGCCGTTATGGGCGAGCTTATGAACATCAAGCCGATAGTCGAGATGATAGACGACCACACAAAGGTCGTAGGCAAGCCACGCGGCGAGAAAAAAGCCGTTGACGCGCTGGTGGAATACGCCATGACCCGCGCCATACCGCACACACCGTTCCTTATCGGGCGGTCGCTCGCCACCGAGCTCGAAGACGAGTTCATCGAGAAATACAAGGCAAAGTCGGGCTGTGAGCCCGGTATGGTACACAGCGTCGGGAGCGTTGTCGGCGCAAACGCGGGCACAAGCTTCATCGGCCTGTTCATCAAGGGCGCAAGAAGAGACTGATACCCGACAAAAACGAGGAATATACTATGCGAATAAAACACAGACTTATAGGCGCGCTGCTCGCGGGGACTATGGCGCTTACGGGCGTGACCGCTGCCGCGGAAACTCTTACGGTATCGGCAAGCGCCGCCTCAAAGCTCGCCGCGCCGTCGGGCTTCCACGCGCCGAAAAGGACAAAGAACGCGGTCAAGATAACGTGGGACGCCGTCAGGGGCGCGGACGCATACGGCGTCTATATCTACAATACCGACACAAAGGATTACGAGCTGTACAAGAACGTCACCGACTGCGAATGTATCGTGAAGGGGCTCTACCCCGGCACAAAATACACGCTCAAGGTGGCTTCGCTCGTCAAGTCCGACAAGGGGTACTCCGTCAGGGCGGTGTCCAAAAAGTTCGCCGTGATGACGAACGGTGAAGCGCTGCTCCTGCCGCCCGCCAATATCCGTGCGATACCCGACAGCACGACGGTAACGCTGACATGGGACAAGCGCGACGGCGCGGATGCCTACATCGTTTTCAAATACAGCGACAAGGCCGGCAGGTACGAGCAGTACAAGACTGTCACGGGAAATATGTGTACGGTAAGGGGGCTGTCCCCGGAAACGAAATACCGTTTCGCGGTCGCCGCGGCGGTAAACTCCGACAGCGGCTACGTCAAGCAGAACGCCTCGTCGGCGCTGAAGGTCAATACACTCTCCGCCGATATAACGGCAGAAAGCTATATATACAAGATCCCGCCGTTCGGGGTAAGCGGAAAGACCGCCGTTAAGCTCGCCGGGCTGAAAAATGTGAAATACACCGCCGATACGGCCTCGGGGGGCGGGATATATACCGCCGAATTCCGGCGCAGCGGTCATACCTGCACGGTGATGCTCGCCGTAAACAGCAGCGACAGGCTGTACAGCTGTATCGTGTGCATACCCACAAGGGCTACGACCGCGAAAAAGGCTCTGTCGCTGATGCGTGAGCTCTACGGTATCGAACAGGCCGATATAGCGTATCGGAATGCGACTATTCTGGCGTGGGTGAGCGATGACAGGACGGATTTCCTTATCTCGGCGCCGAAAACAAGCAATATCGTTTACGCGGCGTTCGACCTCGGGCTCGCTCCCGAGCTCGGGACGCCCGACAAGCTGAATATGTCCGACGTTATGAAGATGCTCGGATAAAACGTTAAATTTCACGGGTATAAACGTTACCCGTGCTTAGTTCCAGAAGGAGGAATATATTTATGAAGAAAACAAGGATCCTGGGCATACTGCTCGCGGGAGTTATGGCTGTTACGGGAGTTCCGTACATTGCCGCTCCGCTCATCACGGAGGTCAGCGCGGCGTCAAAGCTTGCTGCACCGACAGGTATAAGCGGCTCCACCACCGACACGACGGTAAAGCTTTCGTGGAAGGCGGTTGAAGGCGCGGACGCATACAGAGTGTATAAGTACAACAGCTCCGCAAAGAAGTACGAAACGATACAGAATGTGTCGAAGACCTCCTGCAAGGTCTCGGGTCTTACGCCGAACACGAGCTATGTATTCAAGGTAGCGGCACTCGTTAAATCCGGCAGCAAATACTCCGCACAGACACTCTCGAAGGAGATAAAGGCGAAGACGAAGCTCGCGGCTCCCGCAAATCTCAAAGCAGCTTCCAAGACCGATACGAGCATAAAGCTCACATGGAGCGCAGTAAGCGGCGCTGCGGCATACCGCGTATATTACACAAAGAAAACGGACAATGACCTCAAGGTATATAAGAATGTAAGCACTGCCTACTGTAATGTGAAGGGGCTCACCGCGGGCACGACCTACGGCTTTGCGGTGTCCGCTCTCGTTAAGAACGGAAGCAAATACACCGAACAGACTGTTTCGAGCGCTATCACCGCTTCCACCTCGGGCGGCACCTCCAACAATACTGCCGCTTCCGGACTGTTTGACCTTCCCGCTTTCGGCACCTCCGGCAAAAAGGCTGCGAGCGCCCTCGGAATGAAGGATTATCAGGTAGTCGAGCAGGAGAAGAACGGCATCACGCTGAAAGCCTATGTCGGCAATATCGTTGTGAACGGTCAGCCCTGCGTAGCGGAGCTGCTCGTAAACGACAAGGACGTTTATTTCGCAGGCCTCCTCGTTTATGACCAGACCGTGACGAGCTTCAGCAGCGCCCTCTCGGCCGTAAAAGCCGCCAACGGCACGCCCATGATGACCTATAACCTTATGGGTATGGAAATGTATATGTGGATGAATAAGAGCCTCGATTCGGTCATTCTTATCGGTGCCGATGCCAACGGCCAGTCTATGACCATTTATTGCGGTATCGGCTATAAGTACGCCCCCGATGAGCTTAAAAAGGCGTACTCCGGCTCCGAAATGCCCGATATCACATCGTTCTTCAACGTCTGAGAGCTACAGAGAGCCGCTGACGCTCGAGAGAAGCGCTGACGCGCTTGGGGGAAGAGGAAACCTTTTCTGAAGAAAAGGTTATCCTCTCCCCCAAACCCCCCTCTCTTTCCAAAAAACTTTGATCGCTTCGCCATCAGACTTACAGTTACTGCCCCGATCGTGAGACAGTGCGAATACAAAAACAGCACCGTGCAGGTTTGTACGGTGCTGCTGTTTTTGTGTCATTTTATGCGAATTCCGCACAATTGTGCAAAAGGAACGCAAGCAAACCGAGGTGTCTGCTTACATATAGAAGCGACTGTGCGGCCGCAGTATCTGTTAAATCTGCTGCATCTCACAAACAGGTCTGTCGGGTGCAGCGTGTCACTGGGTTGTCGTTTGTAGGCGCGCATCCGTGCGCGCTTTGACGACAACCTGCACTGCATCCTGCAGTGGCTGCCGCGGGCGTCGAGGGTGTCTCCCCTACAGGGGAGGTGGCACGAAGTGCCAGAGGGGCTGACCGATAGACCTGCGTTAGCCCCCTTCGCGGGGGTCCGGGGGCAGCGCCCCCGTCTAAAAATCTCTTCTTCTCTCAAATTCTCAATACTCTCTCTGCGTTCTCGTGCAATATCTTTTCTCTCTCATCATCTCTGACGCTCTCGACGAGTCTCAATTCGTCTCGAGGGTCGCTCCACGGGAGGTCGCTGGCGTAGAAGATATGGTCGGCTCCGTGCTTGCGGACGATCGCCTTAAAGAGGTCGAGGGGGATATCTTTGGCTACGAATGCGGTGTCGAAATAGAGGTTGGGGATACCGGCTATGTAGTGATATACGGCCTCCCACGCGTAATTGCCGCCCATGTGGGCTCCTATGACGGTGAGTTTGGGGTAGTTCTCGCAAAGCTCTATTAAGTCGTAGGGCATTGCCCGGTGTATCAGGGGGGAGACGGGGTCGTAGCCCATGTGAAATACTATGGGGAGGCCGAGCTCCTCACAGCGCTTGTATATGGGCTTACAGTGCTCATCAAACATAAATACGCCCTGATAGTCATTATGCAGCTTTACGCCTTTGAGGCCGAGCTGCTTTATGCGGTCGAGCTCGTCGAGGGCATCCTTTGCGAAGGGGTGCACCGAGCCGAACGAAATAATGCTGCCGTGGTTTTGCGCAGCAGCCCAGTCGTTTATTGAAGTCTGCTGCTCCGGCTTTGTCGCTATGGGGAGCAGCACGCCGCGGTCGATATCGCAGCTTCTGAGAAGCTCTCGCGCGCCCGCGGCAGTGCCGTCCGTGTAGTGCGGACAGTCCGCGGTCGCCGTAAGCTTTGATATCACCCGCTCGGCTATTTTGTCCGGGTAGGCGTGAATGTGTGTGTCAATTATCATATCGCGGCGCCTCACATACGCCCGTTGAACGAGCTTCCGGCACCGCCGATACCCGTGTGTATCTGCGAATATGAGCTCGTCGTTTTGCGGTCGTTGTTTACCGCGGCAAGCTCCGAGCGCAGCTCCTTTATGCGTGCATCGACCCGGGACGCGGCCTGCTGCTCCTTCTCGGAGACCGAAAGATATACCGAGTGCATACGGACGGCGGTCTTGTGTATCTCGCGGAGCTCCTTTGAAAGCCCGAGCGGAACGCGCGCGCCGACTATCATCTTGTGGACAAGGTCGGCTTCCTCGGAGGTGCATTCCACACAGGCGGCTTCTATATCGCCCCTGCGCTCGCCGATAGTATCGGTTATCTCGCCGCGGGCATCGACAAGCTCCTCGAGCCTCTCGTCTATATCGCCGGAGATGATCTCGGAGGTCACGGCGCTGTACTTCTCGGCAAGCTCCGTCATTTCTTCCATATCAGCGATGATACGCTGCTTTATTTCCTCGGTCATAACGCACCTCGTCAGACTTTCGGCATCGCCGCCACCTGCGCGAACGCGTCACGGAGATCCGCGAACATCGGCAGCAGCTCCTTTATCATATTGATATCCTTCTTCATATTCGCGGTAATGAGCTGCCTGTTGAAAAAGTCGTAGAGAGCGTCCAGATCCTTCGACATGGGTATTGACATATCGAGCACCGAGCGCAGCGCGTTGACGATGTCCTGCGTCTTCTGCAGGGACTTGTTTGCGCCGGCGTAGTTTTTCTCGGGTATCGCCAGTATTGCAAGGTTCATCTGCTTTGCCGCCTCGTCATAGAGCTTTACGACTATCTCCATGGGCGTGAGCGTCTGGAGAGACTGCTTCTTGTATTCGGAATATGCGTTTGCAGGCATATCGGGTTACCTTCCTTCCGGTAAGTATATGTTGCAGCCGCGCAAAATCATATCCTGCACGGCTGCGTTGTTTTAATTTACTGCATGAAATACGAGGAGAACGAAGCCTGCTGGCTGTTCATCGTACCGAGCAGAGACTCCATATTGGAATATCTCTTCCAGAGTCTGTCCTGCTCGCTCTCGTAGCGTCTGTTAAGATCGGTGATCTTGGTCTTGGTGCGCTTGATAGCTCTGTAGATCTCGTTGTCCGTAGCGCTGGAGCCTGTCGCGAGACCGGCTTTTCTGATAAGGGAGCCCTTGTTGTCGCCCGTGGTATTTATACCGCTGTCGAGAGCCTCGGAGAACTTCTTCATAATGCCGTTTTCACTGTCGGAGAACAGCTTCATTATGTCGTCGCCGTGAGTCTCGATAGCTTCGGTGAGCGCCTTCTCGTCGAGCTTGAGCTTACCGTGCTGGCTGTAGTCGGAAACGGTCTTGATACCGAGGTCGAGCAGCGAGAACGTGTTGCCGTCGAGGCCTTCCACCGAACCCATAAGTGATGTACGCAGCTTGGTCATTATCTGCGTGGTGGTGCTGTCGTGATAGAGCAGACCCTTCTTGGCCTTTTCTTCCCACTTCTCCTCCTGCTTCTCGGAGAGGTCGAGGTCTTCCTTATCGGCGTCGGCGAGGAAGTAGTAGTCCTTCTCGGGCTTCTCGTCGAGCAGCGCATAAACGTCATCTATGAGCTTGTTGTAGTCTTCCACAAAGCCCTTGATAACGTCCGCTATCGCGCTTGTGTCCTGCGAAACGGATACCGTGAACTGCTCGCCCGCCTCGTGGTCGCCGGTAATGGTGAAGGTCGTGCCGTCCGCCTCAATGGTGTTGCCGGCGGATTCGTACTCCTCACCGTTCACGAGCACCTTAAGGTTCTGACCCTGTTGGATATTGGCCGGGTCAAGTCCGACGGCGGCAAGCAGCCCGCTCGTGTCTTCCACCTCGAGCTTTGCGTCAACGCCGTAAGCGTTCGTGGTGAGCGTGAACTGGTTTTTAAGCGAAGAATACTGCATCTTTACGCCCGCGGAGGACGCGTTGACCTTCTTCATCATCTCGTTCACGGAGGTGCTTCCGTCAAACGAGAACGACTGTCCGTTTATGGTGAAATCGAAGGTGCCCGTCTCGCTGTCCATTATATCGGAGAGCTTGGTGGCATTTGTGACCTGCGATATCTGCGTGGTGGCGTTGGACGACTCGCTGAGTCCGAGGGAATCCGCCTTGTTCGCGCTGTTCTTGCCGACCGTTATGGAGAAGGAAGCGGGGGTGCCGTCGTCGGTATTCTCCGCGCTGATGCTGACAGTATCGCTCGCCTTGTCGTAGGTCGCGGTGAACTTGATACCGTCCGCTTCAAGGCTTCCTATGCTGTTCTTTATCGAGGATTCGGTGAAGTGGTCGTAGATATTGGCAACACTTGTGTCATATTCCGCGTTTTCCTCATCATATACCGCGCGCTTGTATGCTGCGAACTGCTCGCTCTCGGAAGCTTCAAAGGTGCTTCTGTTGAGGTGCCAGCTGTCGGATATGATCTTTTCGGCTTTCCACTCTTCTTCTGTCTGGAACGGGGTGTCTTCCGAACTCTTCGCTGCGTCGAGTGCCGCTTTCGCGTCGGAATTTACGCCGGAATCAGCCCATTCATAGATCGAAAGCGCGGACTCGCCCTCTTCGGTCTTGTATGTGTCGTAAGCTTCTTTCAGCTCGTCGCTGAGAGCTGCCGTTGCGTAGTTGTCCTTATATGTCTTGTAGCCTTCGGTGTAATACGCGGTATCATAGTCGGTCTCGCCGTCGCCGATGCCGTCAAACTTATGCTCATACTTGGTGACGGCAGTCTGAATATCGCTGTCGGTGTCCTGCGCCTTTGCCCATGTATAGATATCATCGGGCTCGGTGCCTTCGTCAAGACCTTCCTTGTATTCCTCGTATTTTGCGCTGACGTCCTCATCGGCAGCCAGCCACTTGCCCATTTGCTTCTTCTTCTGCTCCGCAAGCGCGTCCGCATACAGCTCATCCATTTTGGTGCCGTCGTCGCCGTCCATATATTCCTTGAACTTCGCGTACCTTACGGACTCTTTAAGATCGTCAACGGTAGCCTTATATACAGCTGCTGCGTTTGACCACTCGGCATTGATCTCATACGCTTTCTGCGTTATATCTTCCTCGGAAGCATCTGCGCCGAGAGCAGTGGCTGCTGCTTCCTTGGCTTTTTTCCACCATACGCTCTCGCCGTCTTCGTCCTTTTTGTCATACGGTACGACCGTGCCGTCATCGGGGTCTATAAGTCCGGCGGATATGGCGCTGTCGAAATATGTCTTTTCAATGGTCTGGAACGAAACATTGAAGGTCTTGTCGCCCGACTGAAGCGTAAGCACATTGGTGCCCGACTTTACGTTCGACAGGTTCAGCTCGTTGGATGTCTCCATAGTGGCGACGCCGGAGGTGGTAACGCCCTTCGAGTCGCGCGATATTATCTTTCCGGTACGGTCGGCATAGACCATACCCTGAAAATCCTTATACGCCTCGGACGGGTCGGTATGGGTCACGGAAGACTCGTTGCTCGCGCCGAAAGCCTCCTCGAGCTGCTCGTTGAGGTTGTCGAGGGTCTCTGCGCTCGTGGCCGCCGACTTGAATATGATATTCTTCTCAACGTCGCCTACGGTGACGGTTATGCCGAGCTCTTTAAAATCGCCGTTCTCGTCCGTCTGGTTGGTTATGGACGCGAGGTCGAGCTTCGCGTTGCCGCCGAGAACGGAGCCTGTGAGCTTTGTCTGCGTGGCGCTGCTCTCGATCTCAAACTCGTAGTCTCCGGCCTTGGAGTTTATGCTTGTGGAGACCGCAAGTCCCTTGACGCTCTTCTCCTCGCCGTCAACATAGGTCTTGGAGGCATACTTGCTCCACATAGAGGAGCCGCTCAGATAGCTGTCCTTATTGAGCAGGTCGAAGTACTTGCTCTTGATGTTCTGCATTTTGCTGATGATACTGCGGTAAGCCTCCTGCGTCGCTTCGTATTTGAGGACGTTGCGCTCCTGCTTGGTGACCTTCAGCTTGCTGTTGGCGGTAAGAGCCTTGATTATGGATTCGGTATCGAGACCAGAATTCATACCGCTCATTCTTATAAGATCATTTCCCATATCTATCAAATCCTTTCTGAATTCCGGCACTGTCCCTTGTGCCGCGGAGCCTTTGCTCTTACTTGTTTTCCTTGTTTGCCGCGAGAAGCGCGTTTATGGCATCCTTAGGCACAGCCTTGGAGGATTCCACGTTGGTCTCCTGCGCGTTTCTCAGCTCGTTTCTGATTATTTTTATATCCTTTGGCGCGGAGATACCGAGCTTTACTCTGTCCTTTGCGACCTCGAGGACGGTTATCTCGATATTATCGGCGATGATAACGCTTTCCTCGGTCTTTCGTGTTACAACGAGCAATCAACTCACCTCCCGCGTTTCGTAAACGGGCATCCTGAACGGATAATCCATCGGCAGTATCACCTGTACCGCCTTACGCAGCGCCTTGTTGATAACGATGGGCGACTTCATATTGACGGTGGTGTGCTTGTAATCGGCGGGGACCTTTGCGATAACGAGCGCGGCGCAGTCGTCATCGGGCTTGAGCCCGAGCAGCGAGCGTTCGTTGTCCGCGAGTGTGACGGTAAAGCCGCCGTCTATGAGCAGGGGATTGAAAACGATGAAGCAGAGCGACGGGTCGTCGAGCGACTGGAGCCACATCGGGAAGACATCCTCTCCGAGGGGAGAGAGCAAGGCAAATTTTTTATCCTCCTCGAATGCGTACAGCCCGTTCGGGAAATCGTAAACATTCTTCTCATCGACTTCGATAGTGCCAAAATCTCTTGTTTCGATCTTCAACATATCAGTTATCCTTTCGTTTGCCCGCAAAGGGTGAATTTATCCGCGAACGTCAATCTTGGGAACATAGTTCGGGTCGGATCTCGGGGGAACATAAATGGGATCGCCGAGGTACTCTATGCTGACGCTCGGCATCTGCGTCACTTCAAATTCCACCTTGCCGGGTGTGAACTCAAACGGCACGGCCGCCGCGTTATCCCAGTCGATATTGACGTCGCCCGCGTCATAATTGATATTGAGCACGCCGTTGTCGAAGGTGACGTCAGCGCCCTCCTTCGGCAGGAAATCCATTATGGTCTGGATAGTCTGTCCGGCCTTGTTGTTCTGAGCGGCTATCTCGGCCGGAGAAACTCCGCGCACGAGCTGATCGCCCTCGTTCACGATCTTGGCGGTCGCCTGATACGCTATGGATATACCGTCGTCGGCGTTGCGCTTGATGAAATCGGCGTTGTTGTAATGCCCGTAGCCGAGGCTCGAGCGCGCCGCGTAGGTGTCGATATTTATCTTCGGCAGCTCGGAATGTATCTTCAGCTCACCCTTTTCGGTCTGGATATTCATTTTGAGCGCTTTTTCCGGGTGATTCACCTTGGGGTTGGTGAATTCTCCCTTCTTGATATTTATCTCGACCTTGATCGGGACAGTCGTTATATTCAGAAGATTACTGTCAACCATTGCCGATCAGCTCCTTTCACTTGAATTTTTAGCTTATATAGTTGAATATTGACTGTGACAGAACGGACGAGCCCATTTGCAGGGACGCGTTATATACGGACTCGAGCACCTTCCACTTGGTTATCTCGGTGGGCAGGTCGGTGCTTTCGATGTCGTTCTGTCTCTCGTTGAGCTTTATCTCGATCTCGCTGAGTCTGTCCTCGTTGAACTCGATGAACTTAGAATGCGTACCGAGGTCGGTTATCGCTATGGACAGATTGCTCTGGGCGGCGTATATGAGGTCGGCGTATCTCGCCACCATATCCTGATCGCCCTCTCTGAGCAGCTTTCCCGCGTCGAGAACGAGCTGGACTATATTCTTCGGGTAGCCCTTTATCTCGGAGATGTATTCCGAGAGAGAGTTCTGCGAATGGGGATTTTCGTTCACCATTATGTGAGCGCCGTCCACATCGTAAACGAATGTGCCCGTTTCGTTGATGTAAGGCACCTTCGCCTCGCCGAATATCTCGTTGTTTATGATATAGTCGTTGATGATCTGCTTGGTCTCGGCTTCATCTTCGCCCGCGGTGAAGTAGATCATCTCGCCGTTATTATATACCGTATTGCCGCTTTCGTCGGTAACGGGCTTGCCGTTGGCGTCGAGCTTGGGTGTGCAGACGTTTATCGCGTACTGCTCGCCGGGCGTGAGACCCGCAAGATTGGTGACCGTCTGCTTTACGTTGCCGTCCGGGTCTGTAGCTGTACCGAATGTCACCGGCTTGGTATCATCGATCGTGATGTTGGGGCTTATCTCGGCCTTGACCTTTCCCAGATGGATAGCGCCGGAGCCGTCGATGTGGATATTGTTGCTGTTGAAGGCGTCCTTGAGGGCGGTGCCGATATTGCTCAGCCTCTCGTTGAGGTCTGCGCCGCCGCGGAAATTCACGACGCGGGTCTTGTTATCGACCGTGACCTTCATCGAATAGTAGGAATCCGCCTCGAGCTGGCCTATGCTGAGGTTTCCTTCGTACATCGGGAGGTTGCTGTAGCTGTACATCTTGTAGTCGTCGAGACGAAGGAGATAATTGTCGTCGTTGAGCTCGGGAGCCATATTGAACTCCTCCTTGAGCTTATCGTTTATGACCGTTATGGTATCATCAACGCTCGTGCCGGCCGTGAACTCTATGGTCTTGGTCTTGCCGCCGGCATAGATATCGAACGAGTAGCTCTTGCCCGCGGTAAGGTACTTCAGATCTATCGCAGCGGTGGCTCTCGTCATACCGCAGCCGGTGCATTCCGCGCCGTTGAAGGTTATCGGGAGCGCGGTCTGGTCGTCGATACGGTCGATGCTCTCGTCGTTTGCCATACCTATGCCGATATCGAGGTAGGAGACGCCGTTATAGGGGAACGTTGTCGGATCGTTCGAGGAATTGAGCGCCACGCCGTTGTATGTAACGTACTTGTCGGTACCGGTCGCGGAGCTCTCTATCTTGAATGCCACGGTATCGTTGTTGAGGCCGCCGAACACCTTTCTGTCGGCGATGTCGATATTGAGCGACTGCACCATTTCCTCGGCGTAGTTGTCTATCTCCATCGCGATTATGTTCAGGTCGTCCTGGTTGCGCGTGCCGTGAGCGCCCTCCACGAGCTTCTCGTAAACGTTCTGTATGATGCTCGAGACTGTCAGCATGGACGTCTCGGCGTTGGTGTATATCGAATCCGCGGTCTTGAGGTTGTCCTTATAGGTCTCCACCTCCGCCTGAGATCTTCTTATTCTCAGTGCTCTCGCGGCATTTATGGGGTTTTCGCTTCCGCGGTCGAACTGTCGGCCGGAATAGATCTTCTTCTCGGAATCGTACTTGTCCCCGTAGTTCTTTTCATATCTGCTGAGATAATTTCTTCTTATCGTGTTACCCGCAATTCTCATCGGTATGACCTCCTATCGCTTACAGACCCACTCTGCCGGTGTTGTTTATCAGACGGTCGAGCGCGTCGTCAAGTGCCGTCATAAGTCTTGCGCTTGCGTTGTACCAGTTCTGGTAGGTGAGCATATTGATGCCCTCTTCGGTCTCCGAAACGCCGGAAACGGAGTCTCTCGCGTCGAGGAGCGAGTTTGCGGTGGCATACGCCGCGTCGTATCTGCTTTCGTAATAATCTATGCTCTGACCTATACGGTTGTTGATGAACAGCAGGTAGTCATACACCGTGCCCTCGTAATCGCCCTTGCCGCCGAAATCGAGCGGCATATTGTTGATGTTGACGATCATCTGGTTAACATGGTTGCCGTCGAGGGAGAGCTCCCAGAGGCCGGTGGTCTTGTTCTCGACCTCACCTATCATCGTGGCGTCCTTCATCCACGATTCCGCTATCCTTATGTTCTCCATAGTCATATCGAGCTCGTTGTAGCCTATCTCGCCCTCGTTGTACTCTCTTGTGCAGAAGAGCAGCCTGTCGGGGTTGATGAGCTTGCCGTTCTCGTCGAACGCGCCGTTCTGCTCATTCATAAAGTTTGCGAAGGTATTGGCGAACGCGTCTATCGTGGATTCGTAGTAGGGTATGCCGTAGGAATCGTTCTGATAGCCGGTAGCGTAAACACCGTTGCCGTTGAGCAGGTCGGTGTAGGCCTTGAGCTCACCGGAAGCGGTCACGCAGTCATCGCCGGACGTCCAGCGGAGCACTGCCGCGTCATAAGCCGCGTAGTTGCGCAGCAGCTCGGAGGAGAATTCGCCTTCGATCTTGGTGCTGCTCTTCATATAGAGGTGCTCGTACTTCTCGCCGTTTATGATCTCAACGCCGCCCATAAGGACTCTTACGGAGCCGTCGTTGTTGTTATATACGGTTATATCGCCCTTGTAGGAAAGCTCATCGAGCAGGAGATTGCGCTCGTCGAGCATCTCGTTGGGGCCGTAGCCGCCGGTAACGGAGAAGGTATCGCTCGGAACGCCGTCCGCCATTGTGAGGTATTCCTTGACGATAGACTTGTTGTAGTTGACGATACGGTCGATTATATTGTTTGTATCCTCGATAGACGCGTCGAGCGACTCGAGGTTGGTCTCTTTGAGATCCTCCAGATCCGCTCTGAAAGAATGGAGCAGGTTCGTGAGGTTATAGCACTGGTTCCTGACTATGCTCGCGAGCTCCTCGCTGTCGGGGCGCTCTGCGTAAGTGGAGAGGGATGCCTTGATATCGTCGAGGCTCTTTGTGAGGCCTTCGGTGGTGATATTGTCGAGGACTGTCTCGACCTCCTTGAGGACATCGGCCTTTGTGCTGTATTCCGCGACATAGGGAGTGGATTCGCGGTATCTCTTGTCGATATACGGATCGCGCACCTGGTCAACGCCCAGTCCCTTCGCACCCTGACCGGCGAGGGTCATACGCGAGGTCTTGGACATCCAGTAATTGTATTTATTCAGATAGTGAGAGCCAACATCCACTACCTGTCTTGTATAACCCTCCGTCTGTGCGTTGGAGAGGTTGCTTCCCGTTACATCCAGAGCCTTCTGGGAAAGCTGGATGGTACGCTTGGACATTTCAAGTCCCAAAAATGATGGACGCATAAATTATCAGTTCCTTCCTTACATTGCCGCCGAAACGCGAGTAACGGCACGGCACTGCCCCGGACAATTCAGACTTCTCCGAAGAATCCGCCCGAGGTGTTGTGCTTAGTGACCTTGACGCCCTTGCCGGTATAGGTGGAGGCTGTGGAACGGGGCTTGTTGGCTATTTTTTCCTGCACGGCGAGCTTTCTCTCGATGATGTCGATTATATCGGCATTTGTCGATTTTATGAAGCCGACGTGCTTTTCCATAGCGGAGCATTCGAGAGTGAGCTTGTTTTTAAGCTCCTCGGGGCACTCCGTTATGAGCTCTCTTGCCTTTTTGCCCGCAAGTCCGAGCTTTTCAAAGAGAGCGAGCCTTTTTGCCTCGAGGTCATTGCCTTCCATGATGAACTTCTGCTCGGTCGTAAGCGAGTCGAGCAGCCATGTGAGCTCATCGGCGATCACCTTTGCCCGTTTTTCGGAAACGAACGCCGACAGCGCCTCAAAATGCTTGTTGTACTTCTCCATAAAAGCTATGACTTCTTTTGCTGTCTCGATTGTCATCTCCGATTCCCCCTTTTTGGATGTCCCGGACAAGGTCGTTCACGGTCACGCTATTATTGCTTCGGCGACTGCTTCGGCGGAGACGGGGCAGTTATCTCCCGCGTACTTCTCAGCGAGAGCTGCGAGTCTTTCTTCGCTCACCGGTGCGCTCGTGCGCATTGCGGCGGCTGTCTGTGCGGCAGCCAGAGAGCGTCCGAAGTTGAATTCCACCTTGTCGGTATTGACCGAGCTCTTCAAAGAAGACGAATTCTTCTTTACGGAAGACGTTCTGGTCACTTTCTTGTAAGCACTGATAGAATTTAGCTGCAGATTGTTTATCTCCATATATCTTCAACTCCTTTGCGATAAGATCACAAATAACCAAATCACAGATACTTGATTACACTTGTTATATCGTCATAAAAATCAAAAACTTTAGCTTGTTACCCATATTTTTGACGATTTGTGCAATTTGCGGAAATACTGCTCTTTTTTTTCACATATTTGTTGACGTTTCGGCGATTATCGGCTATAATAGAGGGTGCCGGAGCGTTTTTCGCGCGGGAATGCAGTGCATTTCGCCGCAAAACCGCTTCAATATGTGAGTGGATATGTACCGCAGGGTATTGAAGATACAGTACCATTATAACATCATTTTCGCTGCATTTCACTCAAAAACAGAAAATTTGTGAAAACTGTCCTGAAAATTCGTTAAAATTGACCAATGGCTCGGCGCCGATCTTGGGCGCGGAGTGCATAAAGACCACGGCCGCTTGACGGGTTTTCGGCAGACAACACACAGGAGGTAAACACACTATGAAAAAAAGCATCAGAAGAACAACAGCCGAGCTTGCCGCACTTGCGGCGATACTCGCACTCTCGTCCTGCGGCGCCAAGCCCGCGGAAACTACCACAGCCGCGCCCGCAGAGACAACAACGACCGCCGCGGCGGAAACTACCACCACTGCCGCCGAGACAACAACGGCAGCTCCCGAAACGACCGAGCCCGCAACAGAGGAGACCGCAGGCGCCGATAATTCCGGAAAGACCGTAATGTTCACCGACACCTCGGATCACAACTACTATGTTGAGGACGCCAAAGAAGGCGAATGGGATATGACCTTCCCCTATGCGTCCGTTCGCCTGTCCTCGGGTCTGTATGTTGACAGCGACACCAGCCCCGAGCTGTTCGATGTCGAGAATTTCCGATACAATGGCGACAGGGTACAGCGCGGCGACCTTGTGATGATAAAGCCCGGCGATACCGTCGGAGGCCTCACGATCGCCGATGCTGAGACCAAAGTGTTCAAAACGGAAGAAAACGCCGTTGATGAAGGCGAAAACCCGCTCTCACCGCAGATCTCCGATGTCAGAGTGACTGTCGGCGGCGAGGTAACGCTTACCGGTATCATACGCTACTATTATGATGAGATGTATGCCGTCGCTTCCGGCGATATTATGTTCGTTCCCGACAGCAGCTACGCCGGTATGCCCGTCGGAACAAATATCGTCGAGGGCGATTGGGAATACGGTACCGTCAATTTCGACGAGAAGGGTTCTTCGACCCCGGACGGCGGCTACGGCGATAATACCTACGGCGGCGGTGTAAACGTGTATTCCGATGCCCCGCTCCTCCACCTCGGCAACCTCAATGAGAATTACAGCGACCGTACCGACCTTGTGGAGCTGTTCGACGGAGCTTCCGCAAACTGTACCAAGAAGGTCAGCATAACGCTTACCGACCTTGTGATCGACTGGAATGATATGTTCGGCTCCGCTTATTCCTGCTCCGGAGTTATCAAGGATCTTACTGTTATCGAATAAGCTGATATCCTGCTCCTTATGACCGGTCGCTGCTTGTGTATTTTGGGTTACTGCTCCTTATGACCGGTCGTTATCCTGTTGTCAAGGGTATCCAAAAATAATTTTTCCTCTGTTATCTGTGGAAAAATTTTTTTCGGAGCCTCCCTTGACAACAGGATTGCGTGCGTAAAGCATTTGCCTTGTATGGCGGCATCCGTGCCGCCTTTTGAGCAAATGCGCAATGCCTCCTGCATTGGTGTACGGCTGCGCCGACGGGGCAGGGTGGGAAGGCGGCGACGGCCGCACCGAATCCGCGTCAAAACTATCTGCAAGTTGATAATATCTGCCCGCGCCAACAGTCCTGTAAATGAAAAACAGACATTTAACGCGGACGAGAGCTATCAAGTCTGCACAAAGTCTCTACGCGGATCGCTTCGGGCGCTTGCCCGCGGGGGCGAATAAAAAGCAAGA
>JAFTAG010000023.1 GCA_017458655.1 Ruminiclostridium sp.
GAGCTTCCCGTTATCCGACTTCAGAAACTTCATTACTTTTTCCATTGTTACATTCCTTTCCTCACTTGTCTTTACGGTTCGACAGTATGTGAATGATAAACCTTACTATTGCCACAACCAAAATCAGACCGCATACAACGATCGAAACTATGTTTCCTGCATCAAGATTTGATAAATCCATTTGCACTTCCTCCGAAAATGCAGCGACCGGGCGGGATCATTCCACCCGTCTGCGCAGAAAGCTTACTTATCCTGAATTACATCGATGCCCGGAAGAACCTTGCCCTCAAGGTATTCGAGAGATGCGCCGCCGCCTGTGGAGATGTGGCTCATCTTGTCGGCAAAGCCGAGCTGTACTACTGCAGCCGCGCTGTCGCCGCCGCCGATGATAGTTGTAGCATCAGCCTCTGCAAGTGCCTTTGCAACAGCGATCGTACCCTTTGCAAGTGTCGGGTTCTCAAATACGCCCATCGGTCCGTTCCAAACAACTGTCTTTGCACCCTTTGCTTCGTTTGCGAAAAGCTCCATTGTCTTTGTTCCGATATCAAGACCCATCATATCAGCGGGGATCTTGTCGCTGTCAACGATGCAGGTCTCGATAGCGCCGTCGATAGGATCCGGGAATGCCTTTGCGATAGTCGTATCAATAGGAAGAAGCAGCTTCTTGCCGAGCTTCTCTGCCTTCGCGATCATTTCCTTGCAGTAGTCTATCTTCTCGTCATCAACAAGAGATGTACCTACTTCATATCCCTTAGCCTTGAGGAATGTGTAAGCCATACCGCCGCCGATGATGAGCGTATCGCACTTTTCGAGCAGGTTGCTGATAACGTTGAGCTTGTCGGCTACTTTTGCGCCGCCGAGGATAGCTACGAACGGTCTTACGGGGTTCTCAACGGCATTTCCGAGGAACTCTATCTCCTTGTTCATAAGGTAGCCCACGGCGGTCTCCTTGACGAACTTGGTAACGCCCGCGGTGGAAGCGTGCGCTCTGTGAGCGGAACCGAACGCGTCCATTACGAATACGTCGTCGTCAACGAGGTCGGCAAGCTCCTTGGCGAAGCCCTCGCCGTTCTTGGTCTCGTCATTGCCTCTGAAACGGGTATTCTCGAGAACGACGATCTCGCCGTCCTTCATCTCTGCAACAGCCTTCTTGGCGTTATCACCTACAACGGTGTCATCCTTTGCGAATGTGACCTTGGTCTTTACGAGCTCTGCGAGTCTGTCGGCAGCTGCCTTCAGCGAGAACTTGTCCTCGGGGCCGTTCTTCGGCTTGCCGAGGTGAGAGCACAGCACGATCTTTGCGCCGTTCTCGACGAGCTTGTTGATAGTGGGGAGCGCCGCAACGATACGGTTATCGTTTGTGATGACGCCGTCCTTCATCGGTACGTTGAAATCAACGCGCACGAGGACTTTTCTGCCCTTGACATTGAGGTCTTCCACGTTTTTCTTGTTCAGTTTGCTCATTTTGTGTAACTTCCTTTCGGTTTATTGGGAGCTCCGCGCCAGCGTTTTGCGGCATTCGCTGCTTCCCTAAAAATTAACAATAATATTATAGCAGATTTTTCCGAAAAATTCAATATGAACAGCGAAATTTTCAGATATTTTTTAACAATATCCCGTGCATATCACGACAATATATGCACAAATGACCCCGGCAGCATACGGGAACGTCCGCATACTGCCGGGGAGGGTACATTAGGTTGTCCGGGCGGTCATTTCAATGCAAACGCCGCCGCCCGGCTCACTCAAACGTTATCTGGTCGATGCTTATATCGGCGGCGGTGCCCGCTACCGGCACGGACTTCGCGACAAAGCGCTCCGGGTCGTCGAGCATACCCTCCTCATACGGGCGGGCGCTCTGGAGCTCCGTTCTGGTAAGTCTCATTACCTGTACGCCCTGCGTGTCGCGGGCAGCCTTCGGGAGCACCAGTGCGGAGCTGAATATCAGCACCTTGCCCGCCGCGGACTGGAGTATAAAGTCGCGGTCCTCGGGCAGCAGATACATCGCCACCAGATCGGAGCCGTCGAAATACGCGTTCGCAAGCTTCTTGCGCTTGGTCTTGGTCTCGAACGACGAGAGCGGCACTTTAGCACACTTGCCGTTTTTGAAGAACAGGATGATGTTGCCGGAGTAATCCTCGGTCGGTATCATCTTGATGATCTTCTCGTCCTGCTCCATTTCGAGCTTTGCGGGGACATAGTCGCCCATCATGCTCGCCTTTGTGTCGGCGAAATCCGCGACCGCCGACTTATAGACCTGGTGCTTGTCGGTGAAGAACAGCAGGTCGGTCTTGCCGGAGAGCTCCTGCTCAAATATTACCTCGTCGCCCTCTTTGAGCTTCTGCTCGCCGCTCATACGCAGCGACTGCGCGGTTATGCGCTTGAAGTAGCC
>JAFTAG010000163.1 GCA_017458655.1 Ruminiclostridium sp.
ACTGTATTTCTTCAAGATATTCAATAGCGTATTCTTCGCGCTTTCCAAATTTGACCCCATGATTCATTACTTCATTGAACGAATATACCGGGTCTGAAATATCTATTATTGTTGATATTTCCAATGGTAATTTTAATTGATATGTGTTATAATATTCTCGTGATATGTTTTGCATAATTTTATTATATCAAAAATGACTGCATTTCCACCTTTTTCCGGTAAAAATGCAGTCTATTTTTTTACAGCGCCTTCCCCCGGCGGCTGCATTGCAGCCGCTCTCTCAAGCGTAGCGACCTCTCTGAATAAAAATGCTTGACAAATGGCGGAAAATGTGATATAATGCAAATTGACCGATATAAAAAAGCCCATACGGACAGGCCGGTCAGACGCCGAGAGCGGTTTGGAGCCGCATTATTGATTGAGTTAAAAGCTCAAATTTTATAAGATGATAACTTTATAATCGATCACTTGTGAAACGGTCAATAAGAGCGGCACAGTCCGGAAATCAGCTTAACAAAGCAGAATATGCTTTTTAAGGGCAAAGAAAGACTATTTTGAAAGTGATGCGATATCGTGTCACTTTTTTTGTTGGAGTATCAAAATGGATATAGAAAGACAAAAAAGCGCGCCCGTCTATGAGGCGCTCGAAAGGTTCAGAAAACAGCGCGTTGTCCCGTTCGACGTTCCCGGACATAAGCGCGGCAGAGGCAATCCCGAGCTTGTAAAGCTACTCGGCGAGCAGTGCGTTTCCCTCGATGTCAATTCGATGAAGCCGCTCGATAACCTGTGCCACCCCGTGTCGGTCATCTACGAGGCCGAAAAGCTCGCAGCCGACGCTTTCGGAGCCGCACACGCATACTTTATGGTCGGCGGCACCACCTCCGCCGTGCAGAGTATGATACTCACGGCCTGCAAGGCGGGCGACAAGATAATATTGCCCCGAAACGTCCACAAAAGCGTTATAAACGCCCTCGTGCTGTGCGGTGCAATACCCGTGTATGTCAATCCCGACGTCGATAACCATATCGGCATAGCCCTCGGAATGGAGACCTCACAGGTCGAAAAAGCGATGAACGAAAATCCCGACGCGGTGGCCGTTCTCGTCAACAATCCCACCTACTACGGTATCTGCTCCGACCTGCGCTCTATTGTGAAGCTCGCGCACGACAAGGGCATACTTGTGCTGGTCGATGAGGCTCACGGCACCCACCTTTACTTCCACGAGAAGCTTCCCGTATCTGCAATGGAGGCAGGCGCGGATATGGCGGCTGTGTCTATGCACAAGTCCGGCGGTAGCCTTACACAAAGCTCTCTGCTGCTCGCGAACCACACCGTCAACACCCGCTACGTCCAGCAAATAATCAATCTCACACAGACTACGAGCGCGTCTTATCTGCTTATGTCGAGCCTTGACATTTCCCGCCGCAACCTCGCTCTTCGCGGTCACGATTCCTTCGAGAAGGTGTCCTCCATGGCCGAGTACGCACGCGAGGAGATAAACTCTATCGGCGGATATTACGCCTACGGAAAGGATATAGTAAACGGCGGGAGCATCTACGACTACGACGTTACAAAGCTGTCCGTCTATACCCGCGATATGGGGCTCACCGGGATAGAGGTGTACGACCTGCTGCGCGACGAATACGACATACAGATAGAATTCGGCGACATCGGAAACATTCTCGCCTACATCTCCATAGGCGACCGCATACAGGAGATAGAGCGCCTTGTGGGAGCTCTCGAGGACATCAAGCGTCTGTATTCCCGCACAAGCTCGAAGCTGCACAACGCCGAATACATCGCGCCCATAGTCGCCGCTACCCCGCAGAAGGCCTTCTACGCGGACAAGGAGCTGCTGCCGATACGCGAGACGGCGGGACGGATATGCAGCGAGTTCGTTATGTGCTACCCGCCGGGAATACCGATATTAGCGCCCGGCGAGCAGATCACCAACGAGATAATAGACTACATTCTTTACGCTAAGGACAAGGGCTGCTCCATGCAGGGCATGGAGGATCCGGATATTTCAAAACTGAATGTTCTGAAATAATTGACAATTGATATTGCCGGAGGTTTTTATGGATTTTTGGTTTTCCGAAATGCACACATCGAATGTGAAAATGTCATATCGCGTGAACAGGCAGCTTTTCAGCAAGGAGAGCGACTTTCAGCGCATAGACGTTTTTGAGTCGCCGGAGTTCGGGAAGTTCCTCACCTCCGACGGAAGCGTGATATTCTCCGAGCAGGACGAGTTCACCTACGACGAGATGATCGTACACGTCCCCATGGCGGTGCACCCCGCTGTAAGAAAGGTGCTCGTTATCGGCGGAGGCGATGGCGGCGTAGCAAGAGAGCTGTCATACTACGACGAGATAGAGCAGATAGACGTTGTCGAGCCCGATGAAATGTTCGTGAGCGTCTGCAAGGAGTTCTTCCCCGACAACGCGAAGGGTCTCGACGACCCGAGAGTTATCGTTACAAACCGCGACGGGCTGCGGTTCTTACGCGGAAAGCAGGACGAATACGACCTTATCATAAACGACAGCACCGACCCGTTCGGACATACCGCGGGACTGTTCACAAAGGAGTTCTACGGGAGCTGCTACAAGGCGCTGCACGAGGACGGCATAATGGTGTATCAGCACGGGAGCCCGTTCTTCGACGAGGACGAGGAGGCCTGCAGAGCGATGCACCGCAAGGCGTACAAATCGTTCCCCATAAGCCGCGTGTATCAGGCGCATATACCCACCTGCCCGTCCGGCTACTGGCTGTTCGGGTTCGCGTCGAAGAAATACCACCCGCTCAAAGACCTTGATTCCGAGCGCTGGAACGCCCGCGGGCTGAAAACGTGGTATTACACGACCAATCTGCACATGGGCGCGTTCATGCTGCCCAAATACGTTGAAGACCTGCTGAAGGAAGAGGAAGGAGCGGAAAAGAAATGATAACAGTAAAATTCGACCTTATCGACCCGATAACTTACCATACGCCCGATTACGACGCGGATATCAGGCTCGACGCTTACGGAACGGTCAATGCCGAGCAGAACGGAGTCGGCGTTGAGCGGCAGATAACCGATGCCGTTGCGGCCGCGTTCGTACCGATATTCGCCGAATTCGGCAGGACCGTGAACTACTCCGATCTGCCGCTGCGGCTCCCCGAGCTCAGCAAGGCGCTGTCCGACCGCCTCACGGATATGCTCAACTACCCGTGTTCGGCCGTGGTCGAGGGCATCTTCCCCACCGAGGACTCCAAAGCGCTTATCAATAAGCTGCAGTTTGCGAAGATGATGGGAAAGCCCATTCAGCCTCCGCCCGCAGCTGCACCGGCACCCGCGCCCACGGCTCCGACTGCACCTGCGGCTCCTCCCCCGCCTGTGGAAACTGCGGCTCCCCCACCGCCCGCACCCGAAATACCGGTCGTGTCGCCCGAACCTGCGTCACCCGCCCGCCCGAAATTCTGCGGCGAATGCGGCGGCTCACTCGCAGGAGCGCAGAACTTCTGTCCCTACTGCGGGACGAAAATATAAATAATGAATTTAAAAGGATAATTAAGAAAATGGAAGATAATAAAGATTATCGAGAGATTTCTATTCAAGAAGCTGTCTCTGATTTAACAAATCTTCTAAGTGAAAAAGGCTTGGATTATACTGTACATACACAAAATGATGAAGGGTATGATTATTTAGACGATGAAGAGTGCCGCAGTATCAATATGGTTAATAAAAGCGGCGATGAATTATTCATCGATCTTCAAGGCGAGTTTACGATCTTTTTCCAAGAATGGCATGAACACTATTATACAGAAAAATGGGATTATGATAAACTGAAAAATGATCTTCTCGATTTGTTAAGCAATAAGCTATTCGTATTTACCGTTATGTGTAATAATGAATGGATGTGCAGTGTACTTGTAAGAGATTCTCAAATTTCTAAAGAAGAAGTAAAACAGAAAGTTCGTAAATATTTAAATCACCCGGAATTCAGAAACAAATTAAAAATAAACGGTGCGGATATTTGCTTCAAATTTTGGGACGATAAATTGAATAAAAAAATAATATTTAAACCCGGAGAAATAAAATAGACTTTATGGAGGAAACAAAATGAAACTTATGGTAATAGGCTGCGGCGGCGTAGCGACCGTCGCAATACACAAGTGCTGCGAAAACCCCATATTCACGGAAATAATGATAGCGAGCCGCACAAAGTCGAAATGCGACGCGCTCGCGGAAAAGCTTGCTCCCAAAACACAGGCGAAGCTCACCACTGCGACTGTCGATGCCGACAGCAAGGACTCGCTCGTCAAGCTGATGAACGAGTTCAAACCGCATACCGTGCTGAACGTGGCGCTGCCTTATCAGGATCTTACGATAATGGATGCCTGCCTCGAATGCGGCGCGAACTATGTCGATACCGCGAACTACGAAGCCGAGGACACCGACGATCCCGAGTGGAGAGCTATCTATGAAAAGCGCTGCAAGGAAAAGCGATTCACTGCGTATTTCGACTACTCGTGGCAGTGGGCTTACGATGAAAAGTTCAAGGCGGCCGGGCTGACAGCTCTGCTCGGAACAGGTTTTGACCCGGGAGTAACGAGCGTTTACACGGCTTATGCGCAGAAGCATTATTTTGACGAGATTCACTATATCGACATTCTCGACTGCAACGGCGGAGACCACGGCTATCCGTTCGCGACGAATTTCAATCCCGAGATCAATCTCCGTGAAGTTTCTGCAAACGGTTCTTACTGGGAGAACGGACACTGGGTAGAGACAAAGCCCATGGAGATAAAGCGCGAGTACAACTTCGACGGCGTGGGAATGAAGGATATGTATCTGCTCCACCACGAGGAGATCGAGTCGCTCGCAAAAAATATCCCGAATGTAGAGCGCATAAGATTTTTTATGACGTTCGGACAGTCCTATCTCACTCACATGAACTGCTTACAGAACGTGGGAATGCTGGGCACCACCCCTGTAATGTTCGAGGGGAAAGAGATAGTGCCGATAAAATTCCTCAAAGCACTTCTCCCCGACCCCGCCTCCCTCGGCCCGCGCACTGTCGGCAAGACCAACATCGGCTGCATATTCCGCGGAATAAAAGACGGCAAGGAGCGCAATATATATATCTATAATGTATGTGACCATCAGAAGGCCTACAAGGAAACAGGCGCACAGGCCGTCTCCTACACCACCGGCGTTCCCGCCATGATCGGCACCGCAATGGTCGCCGGCGGAACATGGAAGGGAGCGGGCGTCTTCAACGTCGAGGAATTCGACCCCGACCCCTATATGGAAGCCCTCAACAAGTACGGCCTTCCGTGGCAGGTGTCGGAGAGCCCCGTGCTCGTAGATTGAGTTCAGAAAGTCGCTGCGCTTGAGACTGCGCTGACGCGCTTGAGGGCAGGGCTCTGCCCTCCCCTCAAACTCCCGACCCGGTTCCTTTGTGCGACAAAGGAACCGAAAGCGCAGTGAATGTATTTTGGAAGTTTTGATATGAATGAAAGACTGTTGGCAAGCAGGGAGCTTGCCGGTATTGATACACCCGCGTATGTTATTGACGAAAAGGCGCTGTTGAGAAATTTGCGCATTTTGGCCGACGTGCAGAAGCGCTCCGGGTGTAAGATCCTGCTCGCACAAAAGGCGTTTTCGATGTATGCGGTATATCCGACTATTGCCGAGTATCTCGCAGGAACCACCGCGAGCGGGCTGTATGAGGCCAAGCTCGGGCAGGAAGAATTCGGCGGTGAAGTCCACACCTTCTGCCCCGCCTATAAAGACAGCGAGTTTGAAGAAGTTGTAAGCGTTTCCGACCACATCGTTTTCAACTCGTTTGAGCAGCTGCGAAAATTCCGTGGCCGCTGCAACGGTAGGAGTATAGGGATTCGCATAAATCCCGAATTTTCGACACAGGAAGAGCCGATATACGACCCATGTGCGCCCGGGTCACGGCTCGGAGTACGGCTTTGTGACTTTGACGAGGAGGCTTTTGAGGGAGTGGACGGCATTCACTTCCACACGCTTTGTGAACAGGGCTTCGAGCCGCTTGAAACGACAGCCCGCGCCGTTGAGGAAAGGTTCGGGAAGTACCTTCACAAATGCAAATGGGTGAACTTCGGCGGCGGTCACCACATCACAAAGCACGGCTACAATATTGACGGGCTTGTCGCGCTTATCCGCGCGTTTTCCGAAAGGTACGGAGTACAGGTGTATCTCGAGCCCGGAGAAGCCGTTGTGCTGAACGCAGGCTGGCTCGTGACCGAGGTAATGGAGATCGTTCGCAACGGCATGGATATTGCGATACTCGATGCGTCCGCTGCCTGTCACATGCCCGACGTGCTCGAAATGCCCTACCGCCCCCCCTTGTTTGCAAGCGGAAGAGTCGGCGAGAAACCGCACACATACCGCCTTTCCTCCCGCACCTGTCTTGCGGGCGATATCATTGGCGACTACAGCTTCGACGCGCCGCTTAATATCGGCGACAGGCTGTGCTTCGAGGATATGGCGCTCTACACCATGGTCAAGAACAACACCTTCAACGGTATGCCCCTGCCCGATATCGGCATACTGCACACCGACGGCTCGTATGAGCTCGTGAAGCGGTTCGGCTACAGCGATTTCAAGGAGAGATTGTCGTGAGTTACTATATGCCCGCGGAATTTTCACGGCAGCGCGCCGCGATACTTGTTTTCCCGGAACGCCCCGGCTCGTGGGGCATTGACCCGCTTCCCGCGCAGAAGGTCTTTGCGGAGCTGATAAACACGATAGCAAAGAACGAAACAGTCTATGCCGCGGTAAGCCCGAATTGCCGGAAAACCGCCGAAAAGCTGCTCGACCGCTCGGAGAATATCAGACTGCTCGACATTCCCACGAACGATGCTTGGGCGCGGGATATCGCCCCGACCTTTGTGAAAGACACGCAGACAGGCGAGGTACGCGGCATATCGTGGAAATTCAACGCGTGGGGCGGCACTTATGACGGGCTGTATGCCGATTGGGCGCTCGATGACGCTTTTGCCGGAAGCTTCTGCAAGCAGGCCGGCTTCGGCTGCACGGACGCGGAAAGCTTCGTGCTCGAAGGCGGATCGATACATTCCGACGGCGAGGGAACGCTCCTCACCACGGAAAGCTGCCTGCTCAGCAAAGGCCGCAACCCCGATATGACAAAGGCGGACATAGAACGAACGCTCTGCTCGTATCTCGGCGGCGAAAAAGTCCTTTGGCTGCCCCGCGGGATATATAACGACGAGACCGATGAGCACGTTGACAACGTCTGCGCGTTCATACGCCCGGGCGAGGTCGTTCTCGCGTGGACGGACGATATGAACGACCCGCAGTATCCGCTTTCGCAGGCCGACCTTGAATACCTCGAAAGCGTTACCGACGCGAAAGGCAGGAGGCTCACCGTTCACAAGCTGCCTATCCCCGACACTCCCGTGACCGTTACCGCCGCCGACCTTGCGAACTACCGTTTTGAGGAGGGCGAGGACACCCGTGAAGCGGGCGAACGGCTTGCAGCTTCTTATGTCAACTTTTTCTTCGCAAACGACATTGTACTGCTCCCGCAGTTCGGCGGCGAAAATACCGCGAGCGACGAACGGGCGCTTGACATAATGCGCTCGCTGCTCCTCGACCGCGAGATAATACCCATTCCCGCTATCGACATAATCAAAGGCGGCGGGAACATACACTGCATCACGCAGCAGATACCGCAATAACAAGAAAGGGGCATAATAATGGATACGGGGCTTGACGGCATTATCGGGCTTGATACGCTCGACCTGAAGTTTGAAGCGCACCTTGCCGGTATCGACGGCGAGAATTTCACCTACAGCGTTTACTTTGAGAACGGTGTGACGGACGAAGCATTTGAAGCGGTAAAAACGGCTGTAACGAGCTTTGCTGAACGCTATGAAGCCAATGACATCTATCTCGGCTATATCGACATATCGAAAACCGACGAAAACGTATGTATTTATCTCGACCTCGGGAATACCGGAGCCGAGCACCAAAACACCGCTATACAAGGGATATTGACGGCGCTGAACGATACCGCGGGTATAAGCTCGGTCATTATAAATGAGGACGCAGGGTTTGATTTTTAAGTACAAAATGCTTTTAGATCTCTGCAAGCGTGACGCCTGACCCGACAGATGATCTATGCAGTCTGATCTTGCTATCACTATTTTATGCACACAAAGGTATTGATCAAATGAAAAAAGTCACAGTTTCCGCGGTGCAGATGCACTGCACAAAAGACATTAACGAAAACATCGCACTTGCGGACAAGCTCGTCCGCGAGGCAGCCGAGAACGGTGCGCAGGTGATACTGCTCCCGGAGCTTTTCGAGCGCCCCTACTTCTGTCAGGAACGCCGCTACGACTACTACGCCTACGCGCAGCCCACTGCCGAAAACACCGCCGTCAAGCATTTCAGCGCCCTTGCAAAAGAGCTCGGTGTCGTACTGCCGATAAGCTTTTACGAGCGCGACGGCAACAGGATGTTCAACTCCTGCGCTGTCATTGACGCGGACGGCGAGGTGCTCGGAGTTTACCGCAAGACGCACATTCCCGACGACCACTACTATCAGGAGAAATTTTACTTCACGCCGGGCGACACGGGCTTCACAGTCTGGAACACCCGTTATGCACGAATCGGTGTCGGTATCTGCTGGGATCAATGGTTCCCCGAAACGGCGCGGTGTCTCACGCTTGACGGCGCAGAGCTGCTGTTCTTCCCCACTGCGATAGGCTCCGAGCCTATCATTGAGAACGACAGTATGCCGCACTGGAGACACGCAATGCAAGGACATTCCGCTGCAAACATCATTCCCGTGATCGCGGCGAACCGCTTCGGCTTAGAAAAAGTCCTCCCCTGCCACGAAAACGGCGGGCAGAGCTCAGAGCTCAAATTTTACGGCTCATCGTTCATCACCGACGAAACCGGCACGATAGCAGAGGAATGCGGACGCGAGGGCGACGGCGTTATAACGCACACATTAGACCTTGACGCAATCGAGGAATTGCGCCTGAGCTGGGGCATTTTCCGCGACCGGCGCCCCGACAGGTACAAGACGAT
The DNA here is from genome assembly GCA_017458655.1 of Ruminiclostridium sp. Classification (GTDB taxonomy): domain Bacteria; phylum Bacillota; class Clostridia; order Oscillospirales; family Ruminococcaceae; genus Ruminiclostridium_E. Next base: position 9,077 of record JAFTAG010000163.1, read on the forward strand.
CACGGAAAAGTGAGGCAAAAATGAAATATGACCTGCTGCCGTCGGACATTGTTATCGCCATAGCCGCGGGGCTGCTCCCGAATATCAGCAGCGCGGTAATTTTCGCGGTATCATCGGCAGATATAACGATGTATTTTCTGCTGTATCTCGCGGCTCTTACCGGAGCGGTCTTTATGCTGAAGTCCCGCAGCAAAGGCGTTTATAAAGCCAAAATAAAATACGCGATCATATCATACATCGTATCGGGGCTTTTCGGATATCTTTTTGGTTACAGAAGCCTTTTCATCGCGCTCAACGCCGATTATGTCAACGAATTCGGCACATCGGGCATACGCATCGGCTCACTGCTGTTTGTACTTATCCCGACATCCGTATTTGTTATTGCAGCTTCCTTGCTCATCGCCAATATTATTACAAAGGATAAAAATATATGAAAGGAGGAACACCGCCATGAAGTACGTTTGTGACGTCTGCGGCTGGGAATACGACGAGGCTGTCGGCGACCCCGATAACGGTATCGCTCCCGGCACCAAGTTCGAGGATCTCCCCGACGACTTCGTCTGCCCCCTTTGCGGAGCAGACAAAAACAGCTTCTCTCAGTCATAAGAGGAGCGCGAGAGCCGCAAGAGAGCCGCAAGAGAGCCGCTTACGCTCGAGAGAGCGGCTGCAATGCAGCCGCCGGGGGAAGAGAAACCTTTTGTGTACAAAAGGTTTCCCCTCCCATTAACATCCGATAAAGAAGTTTCCCGAAACCGCATAAACAGACGGGTCAAGGCGGTATTCAGCTTGTAATATTATTACAATGGAGGAAACTTCTATGAAATCTATTCTTGAAAAACTTTACTACGGAGAGATAAGCCCTTGTTCACAGCCCACACCTGCAACGAAAAAGTATATTGATGCCAAAGAAGAGATTGAGCATCTTGAGCTTGAAATGCTGGCAAAGTATCCTAATTGCAAAGAGCTTCTCGAAAAATACACGGACGCTATACACGTTGCTTCAGCATACGAAAGTTTAGCTGATTTTGCAAGAGGTTTCAAGCTCGGCGCAGAATTCATGATTGCAATATTTGACGGTACAAACTGATATTTCAGGCTGCATATCGGAAACGGTATGCAGCCGTTTTTATATTGTGACAATACTTGGCAAAAGACTGTTCAGGCAGTCTTTTTATTTTTCGCTGTCGTGCAGACCTTGCATATATGCTTTAGCAAGCTCTTTCTCTTTTGCAGTCAACGAACGATACATTGAGATGATATTCAGTTCTTCCGGCTTGAAGTCGCTTGTAGGCGGCAGTTTCTTAACATCAGACAGTCCTAAGATGTAATCAATGCTTGCGTCGAAAATATCAGACAGTTTCAAAAGCACTTCCACGCTCGGATAATGCTTCCCTTTCTCATACGCGCTGACAGTTTCCTGAGACACTGCAAGTTCTATACTTAATCTGACCTGCGTCATTCCTTTGTTTTCGCGTAATTCCTTGATCCTGTTCACAAAATCAACCCCTTTTTACAATAATTATACAGGTTTATATTGTAAAATATAGAGTTTTGTGCTATAATAATACAGGATAATATTGTAATGATATAGATAAAAATAATGCCGCAATTTCTTATGAAATCGGGCATTTTTCATAAAATATTTAATTTTGCGAAAGATAGAGATATGATACAATTAGTTCAGTAACAGCTAAGTTTAAAACTTACAATTTTTATTATAGCAATTATGACCCCAAAAGTCAAGCCCGACGAAATATTTATTTCAAAGTAGGCTATCTTTTAGTAAATATTACCAAATTTGATGAACAAAATTTGTGAAATGAGGTAAAGTGATGCAGAAAACAAAGGCATATCCGAGGAAAGATAACAGGTGGGAAGCAAGGCTTAAACTTGACGGTGAGAATACGTTTAAGTGCTTTTATGGTGCAACAAAAGAAGTTGCAGAGAAGAAGCTCGAAGACTACCTGATCGGTATAACACCGGCGTTTGTAAGTAATTTGACGGTTACCGACCGTTTTTTCGGAGACCTTGCCGAGGAATGGCTCAAGAGTAAAATTCCATGCACAAAGGAATCCACCCGTGCCAACTACCGCATGAAGCTGGATAAGCATATTCTGTCGTTCTTCGGCAATAAACGGTGCAGCGAGGTCTCAGCGAATGACATTTATACCTTTATAAATACGAAACTTGAAAAACATCTTTCTGCGAGATATGTATCTGATATACTGATTGTGATAAAAGCAGTTTTCAGATATGGAAGCCGTCACTACGGTATAAAAAACGTAACTGACGGTATCACTGTTCCGAAAACAACAAAACCGAAGGCAGTTATCCTGACAGGTGAGCATCAAGCAAGACTCAAACACTATCTGTTATCACATTTGTCGCTTACTGCGATATGCGTTTTTATAGCACTTGAATTGGGCTTAAGAGTAGGTGAGATATGCGGTTTGAAGTGGTCTGATGTTGACTTTGATAATGCTCTGTTATATGTCAACAGAACAGTTCAGCGTATAGCCGCTGAGAATAGCATAAAAAAGACTAAAGTTGTGATATCTGAGCCGAAATCGCAGACATCAAAGAGAAGTATTCCTATACCCTCTTGGTTCATAGATGTGCTGAAATCATTCAAGAGTAACAATGACAATTATATACTATCCGGCGAAAATACGCCTGTTGAGCCGAGAACCTTGCAATATAGATTTGCAGCTTTGTTGAAAAAAGTCGATCTACCGTCAGTAAAGTTTCATTCATTGCGCCACGCCTTTGCTACAAACGCGGTAAAGCTCGGGTTCGACACAAAAGCTCTCTCCGAGATACTCGGTCATAGTTCTGTTGAGATAACCTTAAACAAATACGTTCATCCCGATATTGAGCAGAAACGGGTATATATGGAAAGAATGACGATGCCCGCTTAACGTCATTTTACCGTCAAAACTACAGTCGGAGTATATAGGATAAACTGCGCTGTAAGCCGAACTATTGGGTAATTTTTCGCAAAATTAAATATTTTATGAAAATCTTCGGTTATTTTTC
>JAFTAG010000164.1 GCA_017458655.1 Ruminiclostridium sp.
AAGAAGTAAGTCGTTAAACTTCAATTAAAATGTGGGCATATCGGTCATACGGTATGCCTGCAATAACGAAAATCACGCAAAAGCGTTTACATAGACAGGAGGAGTCCCGATGAAACCGTATTTTGCTTTTCAGTGGCATATAACAGACACTTGCGACCAGCGCTGCAAGCACTGTTATATTTTCGCGGAGGATAACTGCAAGACGCTCACGGAAATGCCGTGGGAGAAGATGAAGCAGGTCGTGGACAGCTGCGAGGATATGTGCGATAAGCTCGGGCGTACTCCTTATTTCTACATTACCGGCGGCGATCCGATACTGCACCGTGATTTCCGGAGACTGGCAGAGCTGCTGCACGAAAAGCACATTGACTGGGGGATCCTCGGCAACCCGTTCCACCTGAATGATGAGGTGTGCAGACGGCTGCATGATCTCGGCTGCCGTAAGTATCAGCTTTCCCTTGACGGAATGGAGGATATGCATGATAAGTTCCGCAAGCCCGGCTCGTTCAGATCTACAATGAAAGCAATTGACTGCATAAAAAACGCGGGAATGTGGTGCGCGGTGATGTCAACCGTATCGAGCGCCAATATCGACGATTTCCCGCAGATGATCGACCTTGTGGCGGAGAAGAATGTCGATGTGTTCGCGTTCGGGAGGTACTGCCCCACAAGCGGTCAGAAGTCGGAGGAATACCACATACCGCCGCTGCGGTACCGGGAATTTCTCGATATGTGCTACAAGAGATTTCAGCAGCATAAGGCTAACGGCTGCAAGACCACATTCCAGTATAAAGACCACCTGTGGACGCTGTATCTTTACGAGCAGGGACTTTTCAAGCTCCCCGAAACAAACGACAAGAGCATGATATACGACGGCTGCCATTGCGCGATCGGTCACATGACGATACTCCCCACCGGCGATGTATATGCCTGCAGAAGAATGGAGAGCAGGATAGGAAATGTGTTCGATACGCCGATGTATGAACTGTTTGTCGGCGCGGAACTGGAAGAATACAGACAGTTCGATAAATTCGAGAAATGCGGAAAATGCGAGCTTCGTGGGTATTGCCGCGGCTGTCCTGCCGTAACATTCGGCTACACCGGCAATATGTACGCGCCCGACCCGCAGTGCTGGAAGGAGGTAAGCTGATATGGATTGGCAGACTTGTTTGAAGAAATTAGAGCTTGTTCAGGTTCTGAATTTTGCAACGGTTGATGAGGACGGCGCTCCGCAGGTACGAAATATCAGCGCCATACACTACGAGCTCGACGCGCTGTACTTCTTTACCGCAAGGGGAAAGGAGTTCTGTAAGCAGCTTCTCCGGGACGGCAGAGTTCAGGTCAGCGCCTACACCCGTTTCAAGGAAAGCATACGCTTGTCGGGAAAAGCAGTTCCCGTCCCGGACGGCGAGCAGAAAAAATGGCGGGACAAGATATTTGAGGAGCAGCCATACCTCGAAAATGTCTATCCCGGCGACACCAAGAATATCGGTATCATCTTTGTGATAAAGGTTTTTTCGATAGAGTATTTCAACCTCGGTGTCAACCCTATATTCCGTGAGGTGTATGAGGTCGGCGCAGAAGCCAAGCCAAAGGGATTTGTTGTAGGTGATGACTGCATAGGCTGTGAAACTTGTATCGGTGTCTGTCCGCAGAGAGCAATAGATATGACGGACGGTAAAGCAGTAATACGACAGGAAAACTGCCTGCACTGCGGGAATTGTTCTGAAAACTGTCCTGTCGGAGCAATAGCAAGGAGATAAAAATGGAATTACTTGAGCTTATGAAATACCGCCGCTCGATAAGAAAGTACAGCGACAGACAGGTATCAAAAGATGATCTGAAGAAGATAGTCGAGGCAGGAGCTTACGCCCCCAACGCAGGCGGCGGACAGCGCAGTATAATTGTTGCTGTTCGGAATAAGGAGCTTGCAAAGAAAATAGGTGTGATGAATCTTGCAAAGTTCGACCGCTCGAAGCTGATAGGAGGTTTCGTGTCAAAGGAGCAGCCCAGCATCATCGACGACAAGAATATCAAAAGCGGCTTTTACGGCGCGCCGACGGTGTGTGTTATCTTCACGCCGAAAAACTTTTTATATGCAGTTCCCGATGCTTTCTGCTGTGCAGAGAATATGGTTCTCGAAGCGACAGAGTTGGGTATATCGTCCTGCATAGTCGCGAGAGGTGAGGAGACATTTGACAACGAACCGGGACAGGAATTGCTTGCGCAGTGGCAGATACCCGAAGGCTTTATTGCGAGAGCGTTTGTCCTTCTTGGCTACTGCAGCGGCGAGTATCCGAAGGAAAAGCCGCGCCGTGACGGACGCATAATAATTGTTGATGAGAAGCAAGAATGAGGTGAGCACAATGCTTGTAAAATGTAAAACAACAGATGTAAAAACAGACTATACGGCTGAGATAAATCGGCTGAAAGACGAGCTACAGACTGCCGACGCGATAGTTATAGGTGCGGGAGCAGGACTTTCCACGGCTGCCGGATTTACCT
>JAFTAG010000165.1 GCA_017458655.1 Ruminiclostridium sp.
AGGTCTCTGCCTGCGTGGCGACCTGCTTTCCGTCCGAAGCGACGGAGAAGTATGGCGTCTCGTACCGAGCCGCTAAAGGACGCGTATCGCCGTCTTGTCAAAGAAGGTTGCGGGAGTGAAGTAAATATAGGATAAAATGCTGTTCGTAAAGCGCTGTGTGTAAGAAAGAACAGGTGCAGGCAACCTCTTTGACGAGACGACGGCGACGGAATTAAGCGGGAAGGCCCCGATTTATCGCTTTCGCGCTCACATCGGGGCGCTCTCCATACATCAAGCCGCTGCGGAAAAGAACACGCTTGTATGTGCAGTCGGGGCGGGCGCTCGGCTCGACGAGAGTGTGAGGGTCTCTTCTTTGCAGCCTGTTTTTATAAAATAAAACCGCCCGGCGGTAATGACCACAGGGCGGTATATTGTTTTGTGTCAGATGAATTTCGTAAAAGGAGAAGCTGCAAGCGGGTCTGACTGCGAAGCCAATACGGTTTTTTCGAAAGAGTGGGGGTCTGGGGAGAGGAAGCCTTTCTTCCAAGAAAGGTTTCCTTTTCCCCATGTGGCTCGCCATCAGGCGAGACACGTTTCTCAAGCGGCAGCGACCTCTTTGCTCTCTGCGGCTCTCTTTACCCGAGCATATTGAAATATGCGCCGGTGATGTTGGAGATCTGGATTATGCTGCCTCCGTCGTTATAGGATCCGGAGCGCTGGTAGAGATCGGTCTGAGCGTAGGCTTGGAGCTGCTTGGCCTGACCGTCGATAAATTCGGCCACGGAGCTTTTCTGTCCGAAGACTTTTTCGCGGTCGGCGGAGCTTGAAGCCTCGAGCTCCTCACGGTCAACGGAGAGGCGGCCATTCTCGTCCTGCTCTATGCCGACCTTTTCGAGCCTGCGGGAGTACGCTCCCACCATATCCTCTATAAACGCCGCCTTGCCGGTGACTGCACCGTTTTTGCTGTTTTTTATCGCGTCCGCGAACGAATTGTAGCTCTTTACGAAATCCTCGGCCGCGCTGTATGCCTTGTCCGCGTCTATCTCACCGGTCTTTTCGTCCGGCTCGAACGCGTCCTGCGCACGCTTCACGGCATTCTGCATAGCGTCGGTGTCCTGATAAAGCGCGTTGTTCTCAGCGGACATCTTTTCGGAGATCTTGTGGAGATACTTCTCGAAAAGGGTCTCCTCGTCGTCGGTTTTCGCGGCTTTATCGGTCTTGTCGGTCTCGTCCGTCTTATCGGCCTTTTTCGCCTCGTCGGCTTTTACGGCAGACGCGGTCTTATCGGTCTTTTTCGCTTCATCTGCCTTTGCGGCAGCGGATTTTTCGGTCTTGTCCGCGTTTTCGGCGTCGTCCGCCTTTATGAGCCCGGCAGTCTTGGCGGTATCGCCCATGCGGAGCCTGTCCATAAGCGTCTTCATATCCTCCGCCGAATCGAGCTTCAGCCCGTCGAACAGCTTTCCGACATTCTCCGAGGAATTGGTCTGTAAGCTCCCGAACAGCTTGCTTATCGTGTCCGCGGGGCTGTTTTCAAGGCTTTTCAGTATCTTCTGCGCCTGTTCGTCCGAGCGCGTGCGAAGCGAATCGAGATACGACTTGAAAATGCTGCTGTTGAGGTTGTCGTCCTCGTTTCTGCGGGAGCTCTCCGTCCCGACGCTCATACGGCTCCATACCGAATCGGCGGAATTTCTTCCGACGCTGCTCCACATCTGCTGTGAGGCGCTGCTGCCGGTATTGTACATTACATTAAGGTCACTCATACCTATTCCTCCTCTCATAAGGATCGTCGGGGAATTTTGCCGCCGCAGAAAAGAGGAAACCACAGCGTTTCGTTAATTACCCGTTCCGATAGTTATATCGCCGCAGCTCCCCAAAACTTTAGCTTTTTTTCACAATTTTTCAAAATTTTACAAACTTTGTGAAACCTGTACAATTTCCGACAATGATTTTGCAATATTACGACAACGCTTCGACAAACTTTTCAGCCCGAGGGTGGTATAATTGCAGTAAAGGCGGCATTGAAATGACAGTTTACATAGACGTACTTATAACAATAAACATCTACATCACATACTTCACGCTGCGCGCGGCGGCTGCTCTGCTGCACTGCAAAGCGGCGTTCCCGAGGCTCGCGGCGGCGTCGGTATCCGGTGGGCTGTCGGCTCTCGCGGCGCTCCTCAACACCGATATCCTCGTCTCTCTCACTATAAAAACCGCGCTTACCGTGCTCACGGTGCTTATCGCATTCGGCTTCGGAAGCGTGAAAAAGCTCGCGCTGCGCTCGTTTGTATGCGTCTCGGTGAGTATGCTCATCTGCGGCGCGGCGGTGCTGCTCCGCGAGTTCACCGGCACGGACGTCATTTTCACCGCGAACGGCTACGTCTGTCTCGACATCTCCGCGCTCGTGCTGGTAGTCTCCACCGCCGTGATCTACGGCATACTCTGCCTGCTCAGGCGCATATTCGACGACCCCGCGAACGGCGAGCCTGTCACGCTCGCAATAAAAGCAAACGGCGGCGAGGCTGCTCTCTCCGCGATGCCGGACAGCGGCTGTCTGCTGCGGGATTTCCTCACCGGAAAGCCTGTCGTCATCTGCGATCCCGACGCGCTGGAGAGCGTCCTCCCGCCGTCGGTGCGGGCGTATCTCGGCGGCAGCACGGACGATATGACGGGGATAAGGCTGATACCACTAACTACCGCGGCGGGGAGCTCCACGGCTGCGGCATTCCGCGCGGACAGCGTTACAGCGACGTTCCGCGGTACGTCAAAGCAGCTCGACGTGCTTATCGGGGTATGCCCCGGCGCACTGCAAAACGAGCCGTTTGACGCACTTATCGACCCCAAACTGCTGTTTTAATTAATAATTAATAATGAATAATTAATAATTGTGGTGTCGCCTACGGCGACTATTCTGAATCGTGACGAGATCCAAGAGCCTTGTATATAGATTTATGGTGAGATATTACTACGGCAATTAAATAATGGTAATTTTGTTTATTCTCTCCGCCAACGGCGAGGGAAAGTACAAAAATATATGTCGTTAACTGTAAATAAGTGATCATATAAGGGCTCCTCTAAAAACCTATTGTCGTTCAGGCGTGCCGACATAAAGTCGGCAGATTGTACAAATTTTTCGCAGGCATACTGTCGTATGTCAAGGAAAATCTGTGCAATATGACGGCTTTAGGGCGGTACGAATGG
>JAFTAG010000166.1 GCA_017458655.1 Ruminiclostridium sp.
CTTTCCGCCGAGCTTTATCGCGTCCGGTTCGCCTGTCTGCATTAGGAGCGCAAGACAGCCTTTAGCCGTATAATAGCTCGGATTGACGGTTTTAAGTAATTCCTGATCGTTCATTTAAGTCAAACCTCCGTTTATTATTCGAAATAAAATCTCCTGATTGATAATTATACGCTTTTTGGGCCGTTATGTCAAGATTATGAACAGCGCGTATGTGCCCCGGGTGGTATTATTGAGCTTGAACGGTGTTAAAAGATCCGATCGCCGAAACGCGGTAATATGGCGCAGAGGCTCAGCACCGCGCGTTTTTCTGTTGAAAACTATAGGGCACCTCTAAAAACCTTCTGCCGCTTTCTTGGCCGTCCTATAACCGTCATATTGCACAAATTTTCTTTGACTGCGCCGGCAAGCCTGCAGGAAATTTGTACGGTCTGCCGACTATATGTCGGCACAATGAAACGACAATAGGTTTTCATAGGAGCTCTATATAGAAATATGTTATAATTTTAGTGTAAGTTAAAAGTACATTGTCTATACCGTACTATTGCACGGCCGGAATTTTATTGAATTTGCACAAATTTGAAAATATTTCAAAAAGATCCTGTAACATTTAGCCGACTCATTCGTTATTATTGGCAGAAGCATCTTTAGCTACGGATCCGGAGGAGCAAGCAATGCTTTCATTATACCTTTCAATGGTCGAGACAGAGGAACAGCGAAGTCTCGTCGAGCAACTGTACTGTGAGTACGAACAGGTCATGTACCGCACCGCGTTCAATGTGCTGCATAACACGCAGGACGCGGAGGACGCCGTGCACGAGGCTTTCATGCGCATAATCACCGGCCTTGAGAAGGTGAACGGCATTGAGCCCGCAAAGCGCGGGAGCTATGTTATTATCGTGACGAAAAACATAGCGATAGACCTGTATCGCAGGAACAGGAAGCAGGTCGATACGGACGCGCTTTCCGGGGATATACCCGATACGAAGCATGACGTTGAAAGAGAGGTTTTCGGCAAATACGGCTGTGAAGAGCTTAACTCGGCGCTGTCAAGGCTTTCCGATACGCAGCGGGAGGTGCTGATAATGCGATATTTTCATAACGACAGCACAGAGGATATCGCAGATGCGCTCGGGATAAGCCCGGAAGCGGTCAGAGTCAGGCTCCACAGGGCGAGAAACGCTCTGTATGGCTTACTGAAGGACGATGTGAATGATGATATATGACAGCTTTTATGAAGCGCTGGCAATGCAGGCTGCCGCGATCGAAACAGCGGTGCCGGATATGCCGGAGCATAGGTTTTCACTGCGGTATCGGCGGAAAAAGAAGTCGCTGATAAGAGCGTATGAGAGGTCACGGAAAAAGCAGGAAAGCTTCCCCGCCGCATTCCGTAAAATGAGGCTGCGTCGGAAGATCGGTATCGCGTTCCTGATCACCGCGCTCGCATTATTGCTTTTGACGGGAGGCTCCGCGTTCGTATATTATCGGATAAGCGGATTTCACGGTTACAGGCAATCCACGCATACGGATATAAGCTTTGAGGGGTGGGAGGGCTCTCCCGATACATTATACCCGAGGTATCACCTGACCTATGACCTCGGCGGCTGGGACAAGGAGATCCTGTGCGATGAGAGCGATAAATACTCCGAAATATACAGGAAAGAGGACAAGTATATCCACTATACCTATGAAATGTGGAACAGATATATCGAGCATTACCCGGGATCCGATTTTGATGAGATGCACCCGGGCGGCGAGACGGTTCCCGGCAGGACCCTTCATCACACGGGCGCGGACGGCTCCGGGCGCCTGATATGGACAGATGGCAGATACTGGCTTTCTCTGGATTACAGCGGCATTTCCTATGAGGAGGCGATGGAGATTCGCAGCTCGTCATACGCCCCTATATACAGGATAACCTATGATATGAGCGACTGGGAAACGGAGGTCGTGTGTGACGACGCGGTAATGTATTTTGCGTCATACCGTAAAGACGGGAAATACTTTGACTTCTGCATAGAAATAAAGGAGGCGTATCAGAACACTCGTCTGAACACCGAGGGAACGGCGATCGAGAGCAGAAATGTGAACGGTCACGAGGCCATATATTTCGTGCAGCCGGACGGAGTGTCGCAATATTTAGCTTACGATAACGGAGACTATATTTTCGACTTTGGCTTTAATATCGGATATGATGAGGCGCTGCGGATAATCGGTTCGATAAAGCTTATTTAAGACCGAAGATAATGTGAAAATGCGCAGCAACGGGCGGTCTCCGTGAAAAATATTCTTAAAAGGATCTTATGCGGCATCGCAGCAGCCGTTACGATAATATCGTCTGCCGCGGTGCCCTGTGTTCCCGCGCGCGGTATCCGGAGTACCGGCGGCAGGACTTAAGGGCTTACCCGGCGGATACCGGCATAACATAAGATCATACCTCTTGCAATTTTACAAGGTTCGTGATATAATAATGTCAGTTTATTTCAAACGATGCTTCGTATATTACGAGCATATAAAATAAGGGCTCCTCTAAAAACCTCCTGCCGCCCCATTCGGAGATCTTCCGAATGACATACTGCCGTTCGTATCACCCTTTAGCCGGCACACCCGAACGACAACAGGTTTACGGAGGAGCCCATAAGAAAGCGAGGACGATGATAATGTACGATTTTCCGAAGGGGCTGTACGCCGATATCCGTATCGAGCGGCACGCGAACGCCTCATATAACGTGCAGAACGGTGAGGTCATGCAGAACAGCGAGACTTCAACGACGGGCGCCATTATACGGGTCTATGACGGGAAGATGTGGTACACGAGCGTCACCAACGATCTTGACCGCATCCAGTCGGAGCTCGACGGTCTTGCGGCAATTGCCGAGCCGAATGACGATATCTGCATCGACCCCATGGTGAAGAAGTTCGAGGTGCATAAGGACAAGGTGCTGCTTTTCGAGGGCGAAAAGGACGTCCGCAATATCACACGCGGGCAGCGTGAAAAGCTGGTGCAGGGCTACATATCTTCGTGCGTTGATAAATCTATACCCGAGTTGAAACAGTGGGCGGCAGGGTATTTTCATTCCCACACCCTGAAAGAGTTCCGCTCAAGCAAGGGCGCGGAGATAGTGCAGGATTTTCAGCAGTGCGGCGTATATGTGTGGTTCGATTTTGTTGTCGATGGCGTAACGACCTCCGGCGGAAAGAACATCATGGGAATGGACTTCGATCTGCTTGCGGGTCATGAGCGGGAGATCATCGAGCGGCGCGAACGCTATCTTGACTTCGCGAAGAACGCAGTCGATGTTACACCGGGAGACTATGTATGCGTGCTTTCGCCCGCGGTAACGGGAATGTTCACCCACGAGAGCTTCGGGCATAAGAGCGAGGCTGATTTTATGCTGAACGACAAGACTTTGCAGGACGAATGGGTCATAGGCAAAAAGGTCGGCAGCGATCTTGTCTCTATCTGTGACAGCGGCGATATGCCGCACCGCGGTTACATTGCCTACGACGACGAGGGTACGGCGCCGAAGGAAACGTGGCTCATCAAAAACGGCGTGCTGACCGGCAGACTGCACGACGCGAACTCTGCCGCGGTTCTCGGCGAGGAGCTTACCGGAAACGCGAGAGCGCAGGATTTCGGCTGCACGCCTATGGTGCGTATGACCAACACTTATATGCAGCCTGGGGACACAGCTCCCGATGATATCATCGGGGGCGTAGAGGACGGAATTTACGTCTATAACGTCAACTATGGCACGGGTCAGGGTACTTTCACGATGCAGCCCAACTGCTGCTACAGGATCAGAAACGGTAAGCTCGCCGAACCGCTGAGAGTCAATGTCGTTACGGGAAGCGTTTTCCAGACGCTCTTTGACATTGACGCTGTCGGCAGCGACCTTGAATTCTGCGACACCTCGACCTGCGGCAAGAACGGTCAGTCCATGCCCGTGTCCGACGCGGGACCGACTATCCGCGTCAGAAGGCTTACGATCAATTAATGGGAGGGAACAGCATGGAAAGAGAGCTTATGACCTCGATCAACTCAACGAGCAGGGTCGAAATCGAGGAAACAAAGATAAAATCCTTCAATAAGGACAGCCGCACGAGCCGTTCCTTCCGCGTGTATGACGGCGAGTATGCGGGAATACAATTCGTTCAGGGAAAGATCGACATTGGGGAAGGCTATAAACAGGCGCAGGGGAACCTTGCTCTGAAGCGTCCGTATAAGTTTGCCCTCGAAACGGTCTCGCGTCACCGCGACAAGACAGAGCGCAGTTACACCGACAAGGAGCTTATGGAGATAACACGCGAGGCTGTCGGGTATCTGAAAACGCATTTCCCCGATTACATTTTCAGCGGGGCGCTTTATGTCACCAAAAAGACGCTTAAAATGGAAAATACCGCGGGTCTCGACTGCTCCAACACCGACTGCACGCTGCAGGCAGATATCGCGATCAAGCACAAGGACAGCAAGGATATAACGGACGGTTGGTTCAGCATCGGTCAGAGAAATTTCGATTTCAAGAAATTCACGGATATGGCGGACAACTACCTGACAAACTTCACCAATATGGCTGAGCTGCCCGAGGAGCTTATCGTGCAGACGCAGTATTACGGGTATCTGAGCAAGCTGACCGAGTGCCTTGAGGCCGAGAATATGGCTCTGGGAACGTCGCTGCTTTCCGGAAAGACCGGTGAAAAGATCTTTGCCGACAGCTTTACCCTCGCTCACGATGTTTCGGACAAGGAAACGTGGTTCACGCCGTTCTTCGACGGTGAGGGAGTCGTGCAGCCGAATGACAGGCGGATATACATAGAAAACGGCGTGCTGCTGTCGGGTTACGCGGACAAGCGGACTGCCGATAAATACGGAGTTCCGCACACCGGCAGCGCGGGCTTCAACCTTACCGATATCCCCAACAACGGCTATACGAATTTACGCATAGAGCGCAGTGACAAGACAGTGAAGCAGCTTCTCGGCGGGCGGCTGACGATCGTTCCGATAGTGGCTGCGGGCGGAGGCTTCAACGACAAGGGCGAGTATGTGACACCCGTCCAGACCGCCTTGCTGTGTGACGGCGAGCGATTTATCGGCAGGCTCCCCGAATTTGCGATAAAGGGAAATATGTTCGATATGTTCGGGAAGAACTTCATTGGTGTCGGCTCGGACGACCCCGTTTTCAATGACAAGCAGATACTTGTAAAAATGGATTACAGCAAATAAACAACACCGACCGTCCCGGAGTCTGAGACGGTCGGTGTGCTTTTGTGTCATTCTATCGGCACAATAAAGCCGCTGACCTCACAAAGAGAGTGCGGGACTTCATAAACGGTAAGCGCAATAATGACACAAAATTGTGTGATCGGAAGATGTCCTCCTCGACGGCGTTCTCACCGGCAAGGGCATTGACAAAATGGCGCGTACTATCCGCGACAAGCACGGCACGGGTATGCACAGAGCACGGAGTATAACTATTGCGTCAATCAGTCGCAGCTAAAGTCGCTTGCAGCCGCGGGGTTTGACGAGTACGAGTTTCTGTCTGTAGGTGAAGGCGAGGACGGCGCGTGTGATATCTGCGACACTCTCGACGGTATGCGGTTCGGGATAGAGGACGCTGTCGTTGGCGTAAATTGCCCGCCTATGCACCCCAATTGCCGCTGCAACGCGATATCGCCCCGCGAGACCGACGAGGAAGTGCAAGCCGATATCGATAGGCTCCTTGACGGGCGCAGCATAGAGGACATCGAGAGGGAGCTTGACAGGCAGATCGCAGAAAAGGAAGCGGAGGGAAATTTGCAAAAACAGTTGACAAGTACAAACAATGGTGTTATAATACATAATGAGAGCGAGGATTTTATCTTTGACGACAGTAAAATTACGGGATATATGTTGTGCCCCGGCAAAGAGCACTATGAAGAGTTTGTAGATGTCGGTTATTCAAAAGACGATCCGCAAAAACTATATGATGATATCGTATCAACGTTCAAAAAAGACTAATTGATATATGATGGCGTAAATAATGGCGGCAATGATAGATACTACCAAAAAATAACACTGGGAGTCACAAAAGAAAAACCATTTATTGCAGGATATGAGATGAAAAACGGCAATTTAAGACTTGTAACTTGCCATAGGGTTAAAGGAGATGATTGATTTATGTTTGTCTTAGGCGATAAAGTAAAAATTAAAGACAACGATTTGATCGGTGAAATATGTGATATTTGTGATGATTATTGTTATGTGGACGTTAATCCTGATAAAATGAACGGAATAAAGCCAGATTTTATGGATCGACTTTTTGAGAGAAAACTTGAAGGAATTGAAAAAATTGCATAATCAATCAACCGCACTGAGTCATCAAGGCGGTTTTCTTATGCCCAAAATGAGGTGATTATATGAATATACCGCAAGAACCAATGAAGCTGGCGCTTTCGATAAAATTCACAAATTCCAACAAGTATGAGGCGCTAATTGATGATGTAAGACAAAAATATGAAGAGCTTCAAGCAGCAATCAAGCGGTTAAGTGATTTTCAGCTTGAATATAAAATCCAATAATCTCAGCGTCGATGCAGCCGTGTCGGCGCTGTCTTTATAATCCAAACCAACAAAAGAACGTGGCGGGCTTCGATGAACGTCACGGGCAGCAAGGAGGACTTACAATGTTCAATTTCAGCAGAAGAAAACCGACGCTCTGCATATCTATGCAGTATTTCGCAGACCCGGAGACCGCAGAGACGGACGCTGCCGCGGGAGCGGAGACAAAAGCCGCCGCAGAGGACACCGCGGACAAGGAGCCCACATTCGACGATGTGCTTAAAAACAAGGCATATCAGAGCGAGTTCGACAAACGCATAAACAAGGCGCTCGACACCGAAAAGCAGAAGTGGGAAGCGGGCGCAAAGGCGCAGGCCGACGAAGCTGCAAAGCTCGCAAAGATGAAGGCGGACGAAAAGACGGAGTATGAGCGCCAGAAGCGCGAGAAGGAACTTTCCGACCGCGAGGCGGCTATGCTGTAAGAAAAAACCGCGTGCGGGGTTTCCGTACACGGCTTTTGTATAGTTGATCCCAAATTTGCTACTTCGATAATGCCGGGGCGTGTTCAAAATGTTTTATACACAAGGGAAATATAAATGTCACATAAAACATCTGAATAAAGCAGTATGCGATAGTGCCGCCCGCGCCGGGTATCCAGCTTTTGACCAGAGGTAAAAGGACAAGGCTGACAGCATAATAGCTCAGAAGCCCGATCGTGAGCCTTGTTATCCTCGTTGTCAGAGGAATGTCGGTCGAAAATTTAACATATCGCTTTTCCAGGATCCAACCTGTCAGAAAGCCAACGCACCAACCAACGCCTTTGTAAGTATCGTTAGCCATTTTCGCACCATCTACCAGCAGATTGCCCGCCGCATCATAATCCATAGGATAGGACTTGACCGCAGCAAATACCGCAACGGCAACGGAAGCGGCAATACCGACGCACATCACAAGTATGTCTTTCCCGGGATTCTTATCTGCCCACGCGATCAGCTTGGAGGTCAGCCACATCACGAGCAGCCCTGCTCCTGCACCTACCAGAATATCCTGCGGTGTATGCACACCCAAAAAATTGCGGCTGAATGCAATGAGAACAACAATAGCACCCAGTACGATACGGAGCACCTTTGGAAGTTCCTTCCGGATCGCCCCGCCGCCGTACAGCGACGCTGCATTCATACTGTGTCCGCTCGGGAAGGAATACCCGGTTGCCGCTGCCAGTGCATCGCTGTCGGGAACTATGCGTACATCTCTGATCCACGGGCGATAGACACAGGCTGTTACCTTCAGTAATCCGTTGACAACTCTGTTGCCGCTCCAGCCCATAAGAAGGTATTGGCCAAATTCCCTGCTGACACACCAGTAGATCAGTGCTATTATGATCAGCACCGTATTCATTTCACCGATGAAGCTCATCTTTGTCATAAAATCTGTCAGACAAGCACCGGCTCCGTTTCTGAACTCCTGCAAGATCAAAAGGATATCAATGTCCATATCTTTCTCTCCCTCAATTCCAGATTTACGCTATTAAGCTTTTCTATAATTATATCACATATGAAGCTGTATGTCAATACTTCGTCCGTACCCGGAATAACGGCAGGACGATAGGCAGGAAACGAGATCTTTTCACGATGATCTTCCGCTTCGGGATATTTCATTCATCTTTAC